>JAIXVL010000146.1 GCA_027483045.1 Lysobacteraceae bacterium | reverse complement strand
GGTGAGGTCGCGACCCGGCTCGGCAGCCTGCAGCAAATCCACGTCGTCGATGACTTGACCTTGGCGATTGCGGATGACGCGCTTCGCACCGGGCTTGCCGGTCAGCCACGGATCGAACGCAAGCTCAAGACCTTCCTGACCCTGGTCGTCGATGTTGGTGAAGCCCAACACGTGCGCCATCACTTCACCGTGCGGGTAGAAGCGACGGAACTCGCGCTGCTCATGCACGCCGGGAATGCCCAAAGCCACCACGGCAGCGGCCGCATCCGGATTCATGTGCCGACGTAGATAGACAAACTCGCGATCGGCGCGCTCACCCAAACGACGCATCAGCTCAGCGCGCGGCAAGCCCAAGGCTCTCGCGAGTTCGCCCACTCGTTGCGGATGATTGAGCGTTTCTTTCGGATTCGCCCACACCGAAGACACCGGCGAAGACGCGGCCAGTGTTTCGCCATTGCGATCCAGAATGGCGCCGCGCGAAGCCACGATCGGAATATCGCGCACGAATCGCGCATCGCCTTGCTGCTGGTAGAACTCCGGATTGAGGAGTTGCAGCCAAGCGGCGCGCGCGGCAATGGCAAAGCCGCAAGCGCCCAAAATCACCGCAATCATCAACATGCGGGCGCGTGGATCGAAGGTGTTTGGCTTGTTGCGCGGGCTCATGGCTGCACCACCACGACTTCCGCACCCTCGGGGAACTTCATGCCGAGCTTTCCGACCGCAATCTGTTCGATGCGATTGGTTTCCGACCAGGTCGCCTGCTCAATCTGCAGGCGACCGAATTCGATGTTGAGATCATCGCGCTCGCGCTCAAGCCGCGACAACTCAATGAAGGCCTGACGATGTTGGTGCCGCGTGAGCACCATCGCGATCGCGCTGGTGGCCACCAAGCCAAGCAAGAGCAGCAGCACGAACGCGCGCAAGCTCATGCCACTTTCTCCGCCACACGCAACACCGCGCTGCGAGCGCGCGGGTTGTCGGCCAGTTCGGCATCGTCAGCTTTGGTGGCATCGCCAATGGAGCGCAAGCGCGGCACAAAGGCCACAGCAACCGGCATACGACGGTTTCCTGCGGGCGGCTTAGCGCGCTCGGCGATGAACTGTTTGACGATGCGATCTTCCAACGAATGGAAGCTGATCACCGCCAAGCGCCCGCCGGACTTCAAGCGACGCTCTGCGGCCTCAAGGCCCAAGTGCAGGTCGGCGAGTTCGCGATTGATGTGGATGCGAATGGCCTGAAAGCTGCGGGTCGCGGGATGCGTCTTGCCGTCACCGCGACCGAGCAGTTTGGCAATGGCGTCGGCCAGGTCGCCCGTGCGCTCGAACGGCTTTTCGCTGCGGCGCGCCACCAGTGCTTTGGCGATGCGGCGGCTTTGGCGTTCTTCGCCATAGGTCCACAGCACATCGGCGATTTCTGACTCGGGCGCGCTGTTGATCCAATCCGCAGCGCTCTGCCCCGAATCGGGGTCCATGCGCATATCCAACGGACCATCGTTGCGGAAGCTAAAGCCGCGCTCGGCCACATCCAACTGCGGCGACGACACACCCAAATCGAACAGCACACCGTCCAAGCCGGTAGCGGTATCGCCCCAAGCTTCAAGATTGGCAAAGCTGTCTTGGCGAACACGCACGCGCGCATCGATGGCCTGCAAGGCCAGTGCTTCGCGAATCGCTTCGGGGTCCTTGTCCATCACCAACAAACGGCCCTCCGGGCCCAGTTGCGCCAATACACCGCGCGCATGCCCGCCGCGGCCAAACGTGCCGTCGAGGTAAACACCCGACGGTTTAACAGCCAGCCCTTCCAAGACCGGCGTCCAAAGCACCGGCCGATGAGAGGGTTGCGGTGCGATGGGCGCGGGCACCATCGGCTAGAGCCGCAAGTCCTGCATCGCTGCACTGACCCCGGCCGAACCGATGGTCTGGCGCATCTGCGCGATGTGAGCCTGCTCACTCCACAACTCGAGTCGGCCACCCATGCCCATCAGCACGGCTTTTTTCTCGATGCCCGCGGTGCCGCGCATGCTCGGCGGCAGCAGCACGCGACCGGCCGAATCCGGCTCGAGCGGCGTGGCGGCACCCACCAACATGCGCTGCAACACGCGGTGCTCCGGGACAAACGGCGACAAGGCGACGATCTGATCGCGCACGGTCTGCCAGCCAGCCTCGGGGTAGAGGTAGAGCGAGCCCTGATCGAAGGGGTTGTAGGTGAGCACCAAGCGGTTGCCACACTCACGCGCAACGACGTCGCGGAAGGCCACCGGAATGGCCAGCCGCCCCTTGTCGTCAATCGTGATGGCCGTCTCGCCCTGGAACACTCCACCAACTCCCACAAAAAACCAGAAATTCCCTCAGGCGCCCACGTTAGGACTGCGCCAAAGGTGTGTCAATGACTTTCTGCGGGCAATTTCGCTAGGCGCATCAAGGCCTTAGCACCAACTTCAAGTGTTACATGAGGTGTTTATCCACAGGCCTTGTTTTGCATGGATTCGCAAACAAAGACGACCAGAAGACCACCCCATACCCGGACCAAGGACCAAAAATGGAAACGGCGCCCAAAATGGGCGCCGCTCGAGTCTTCAGCGCGGGCTCGCGGGCCGATCAGGGCCTCAGACGTGGCCTCTAGGGCACCCGATAACGCTCAAACCACGCCAGGATGTTGTCGATTTTGGCGATGAACTGACTGGGCCGGCCGGTCAGACCGTGCGAGGCCTCCGGCACCCGGACCATGGCCGTGGGCACCTGCCGCAGCTTGAGCGCCTGGTAGTACTGCTCGGTCTCGGACATGGGCGTGCGGTAATCGGCCTCGCCGGTCAGCAGCATGGTCGGCGTCTTCACGTTACCCACCAGCGACAAGGGCGAACGCCGCCAGTAGTCGGCCTGGTCTTCCCACGGGAAGGCCTTGAACCAGTAGCGGTGGAAGTACGGCGTCATGTCGGCCGTCAGCACGAAACTGGTCCAGTTGATGACCGGCTTCGCCACCACCGCCGCGCGGAAGCGATCGGTCTTGCCAACGATCCATGCCGTCAGCACGCCGCCACCCGAACCGCCGGTCACAAACAGATTGCGAGTATCGACATGGCCCTGTGCGATCACCGCATCCACTCCCGACATCAGATCGTCGTAGTCGAAGCCGGGATACGCGAGGTGGATGCTGTTGGCGAAGTCTTCGCCATAGCTCGTGCTGCCGCGCGGGTTGGTGTACAGCACCAGATAGCCCGCGGCTGCAAAGCGCTGCAGCTCCACACTGAACACCGGGCCATAAGCCGTGTGCGGGCCACCGTGAATCTCCAGCAGCAGCGGGTATTTCTTCGCCGGATCGAAACCCGGCTGCGTCACCAGCCATCCTTCTATGGTTTTGCCATCGTGCGAAGACGCCCAAGTCAGGCGCTCCACTTCACCCAATTGTTTGTGCCCGAACAGATCGTCGTTGAGTGATGTCAGCACCCGCGCTGCGCCGCGCCCTTCCACGAGCGCCACATCGCCCGGACGCGAAGTGGACGCTTGAACAAAGGCCAACGCACCAGAACGCGACACCGAGAATCCGCCACCCGTGTAAGGGCGGCCCACATCCGAAGCACCGACGGGCGAAGCGAGTTCGGTCAATTCGCCGCCAAGCGAAAGACGGCCCACTTTGCGCACACCCGCTTGGTCATACACCACAAACAGGCTGCGACCATCAGCCGCCCACACAGGCGCTTCGAGTTCCAAATCGAGCGCGCCACTGACAGCACGCGCGTTGCCGCCATTGGCATCCATCACATACAGCTGCGTGATCTGGTAACTCTGCTGCCGATCATCAAAACCGAGATACGCGATCTGCTTGCCATCAGGCGAGACAACGGGGTTTTGGTCGGGCCCCAATCGCTTGGTGAGCGCGCTCAGCGCGCCGCTATCCACATCAAGCGCGTAAATCTCGGAATCGAGCGGCTGTTGATCGCGATCGGCGCGGCGATTCGCAGAGACATACAGCGTCTTGCCATTGGGCGCGAATGCGAGCGGCCCGTTGTGATCCGCATCACCCTGCGTGAGTTGCCGCGGCGAGCCACCCTCAGCCGACACGATGAAAACGTGCGTGGCACCCGTCTCGAGATACCCCTGCCCATCGGCGCGAAACACTGCACGGTCGATTACCGTGACCGGGTCAGCCCACTCCGCACCTTCCGGCTTGGCCGGCGGCGTGGCCAGAGAGACTGCGTCGCTCGGCACGAAGCTCGTGAACGCGATGCTGCGACCATCAGGAGACCAAGCGAGGTCGCCCGGCCCTTCCACCAGATTGGTGAGCAATGCGGTCTGCCCGGTATCCATCCAACGCACGAAAAGTTGCGGCTTTCCCTCGGCATTCGAGATGTAGGCCACGCGTGTGCCATCCGGTGACCAACGTGGCGAACGGTGACTGTCACCATCCGAACGCAAGGGACGGTGCGCGCCACTCTTTGCGTCGATCGTCCACAGGTTTGCGCGTGGCTGATCAGTCATCACGTCATAGCGTGTGCGGACGTAAACGATGGTTCGACCGTCGGGCGAAATCTGTACGTCGCTGGCGGTTTCCAGTTCGAAGATATCGGCCGAGTTGAAGCGCGACGCATCGAGCGCAGGCTCGGCTGCGAACGCAAACATCGAGTGCAACCCAATAGCGAACAGCGCGCACCGCAGCGCGCCAACACGCGGAGAATGCTGAGACATCATGACCTCGCCTGCGCGAACCGAAGGAAGGCCCGCACTGTGGCCGCTGAAGTGCCCGCTTGGCAAACGCATGAAGGTGGATGACGGAGCCGGCCGATAAGCCGGGTTCTGTCGTGGGCAGCCATTCCTCTCGGCCCCACCTCGCGATGGGGCTCAAGCAACCTACCCGGGTGCGGACCGGGCCAGCCCAATGCACCCCTATTTGGCCTTGCTCCGAGTGGGGTTTGCCGTGCCCTGCGGCGTTAGCCCCGCAGGCGGTGGGCTCTTACCCCACCGTTTCACCCTTACCACGCACCCTTGCGGGCCGTTCGGCGGTTTGTTCTCTGTTGCACTTTCCGTCAGCTCGCGCCGCCCAGGCGTTACCTGGCACTCCGCCCTATGGAGCCCGGACTTTCCTCGGCAGGGGTTTCCCCCTGACGCGACTGCCTAGCCGACTCCGTCATCCGCGCGCAGTGTGGCACGCCAGCCCTAACCTCACCTGAGGAAACCGGCTATTCGCCGCCGTAAAGCGATTTGCGCGGGGCACCACTGAGCTCGGCAGCCAGCTTGGCGGCCGCCGATGGCTTCATGTGCTCCGCCAACTTGGCGTACAGACGCTTGCCTTCGGCCAATTGCGCAGCCTCTTGATCCTCATTGCCGCGCACCACCAGCACGAATTCTCCGCGTCGCTGATTCGGGTCTGCGGCCACCGCTTCAGCAATCGCCGCGAGCGTGGGTCCCAACAGCGTTTCGAAACGCTTGGTGAGTTCGCGGCCCAAGCTGGCCTCGCGCTCGGGGCCGAAAATCGCCACCGCATCCGCCAGCATCTCCTCGATGCGATGCGCGCTTTCGTAGAACACCAAGGTGCGTGTTTCGCCCACCAGCGAGGCCAAACGCTCGCGCCGCGCCCCGGCTTTGGCTGGCAAAAAGCCCTCAAAGCAGAAGCGGTCGCTGGGAATGCCGGCCACGCTCAACGCCGCAATCGCCGCGCACGCACCGGGAATGGGCACCACGGGGCAGCCGGCTTCGCGGGCCGCGCGCACGAGCCGGTAGCCGGGGTCAGATACCAGCGGAGTGCCCGCATCCGAGACCAAGGCCAGGCTGTCGCCGGCCTGCAGGCGCGCCACCAGCTTGGCCGCCACATCGCCTTCGTTGTGGTCGTGCACGGCAATCGTGGGCGTGCCGATGCCGAAATGTGCCAAAAGCCCGCCGGTATTGCGGGTGTATTCGGCGCCAATCACGGTCACGCCCGACAGCACACTGCGGGCTCGGGGCGTGAGGTCGCCGAGGTGGCCAATAGGCGTGGCCACGACATAAAGGGTTCCGGCGACAACATCCGACATCATGGCTCTCCTGCTCAGGGCCTTATGATTCTAGGCCCGGCACCTTGGATTCCCCCGATGCAACGTTGGTTTGCCACATTGATTGTCGTTCTCGCCCTCGCGGGCTGTGCTTCGAGCCCCACCCCGCGCGAGGCAACGGCCGCCGAACTGCAGGCCCGACAGATGAGCGCCGAAGGGCGTTTTGCTGATGCGGCGCAGGCCTGGCGCTCCATCGCCGCCAACGCGCGAGGCAGCGACGCCGCTTTTGCCCGTCTGAACGCGGCCGAGGCCTTGCTGAAGGCCGATGACGCCGCAGGCGCTCGCAGCGAACTGGCCGAATCGGCACGCCGCCGTCTGCTGCCGACCGATCAGTTCCGCCACGACCTCGTCAGCGCGCAGTTGTTGATTGAAGCGGGGCAAGGTCGCGAAGCGCTCGCCCTGCTTCAGCAAGACCGCGCCAGCATTCCCGGCGATCAGCAACTGGATTGGCTGAGTACCCGCGCGCGCGCGCTGGAGGCCACCAATGACCGATTCGGCATGGCCGCTGCATTGGCTGCGCGCGCGCAATTGCTTCAAGGGAATGAACGCGCCAATGGCCTGCGCGATGCCGAGCGCCAGCTGAAGGCAGTGCCGGATGCCGCATTGGCGCAGCAAGCCGCGTTCTTGGATGACACCGATGCATTGCTGCCCTTGGCCCTTCGCGAAGCCCGACGTCGTGGCCTGGACGTGCAGCGCAGCGTGCGGACGCCACCGCCGGCGGATCGCCCCGCTGCCTCAGCCGATGGCTACCACCCGCCTCGGCGCATGGCGGTGCTGCTGCCGCTGAGCGGCGAACTGTCTCCGGCAGGCAACGCCGTGCGCGATGGCCTGCTGGCCGGCTACTACGCGGAAACCCGGGCACGTCCGGCAATCGGGCTGTACGACACCAAAGGCACGCCGGAAGGTGCGCGCGCGGCACGCGATCGCGCCATTGCAGAAGGCGCAGACCTGCTGGTGGGCCCGCTCAGCCGCGAAGAAGTCGCCGCCTTGGCGGCCGCGCCCGTCAGCGGCGCCACGTGGCTCGCTCTCAACCGTACCGCCATCGCCAGCGAGGGCGGCGGTAGCTTTGCGCTCGCACCCGAAGATGAAGGTGCTGCAGCTGCCGATCGCTTGATCGAGCGCGGACTTCGCACCGCCGTAGCGATGGCGGAGCCCGACGATGCCGCGCAGCGCGCATTGCAGGGTTTCCGCGAGCGCTTTGTGGCCAACGGTGGCGAACTCTTGGCCGTCGCACCGCTCGATGCCCTTGGCGGCAACGCCGCAGAAGGTCTGGCCGTGCTTGCACCGCATGCGGCGCGCGCTCAGGCGCTATTTCTGGCCGCACGCGCTCCCGCTATTCGCATCCTGATGCCGCAGCGCGAAGCCGCGAATTTGGTCGCGCTTCCCGTGTTGGGTACCTCGCTGGTGCAGGCCGGCAGTGAGCCGCGCTTGGATCGTGAACTCGATGGCTTGCAGTACCCCGAATTGCCTTGGCTGCTCGGCGATCTGGTCGGCCCCGGTGACGCCGAAGCGCTAGGGCGCACGCTGCCCAGCGCGCGCGGCAACGCAGCGCGCCTGTTCGCCTTCGGGTTCGATGCGTGGAAAGTGGCGACTTACCTCGACGCATTGCGCGGCGGCGCGCAGTTGCGCGGCGCAACGGGCGAGTTAGGCATCGACGCAGCGGGCATCGTTGAGCGCGTGCCGGCTTGGGCTGAATTCAACGGTGGCGTCACACGCCGCGCGTCGGACGGTGGCCTGATGCCACTCGATGGCACCACCTCGGGCACCCTTCCCACCACGCCATGAGCGGCATGCGCACGGATGCGCAGCAACGCGGCGATGCAGGCGAGCAACTCGCCTTCGACCTACTGCGTGAAGCGGGCTTACGCGCTGTAGGCCGCAACGTGCGCTTCAAAGTGGGCGAACTGGATTTGGTCATGGAAGACGGCGAGACGCTGGTCTTCATCGAAGTGCGCAGACGCGGTCGAGAAGATTTCGGCAGCGCGCTCGAGTCAATTGATCGACGTAAAGCGCAGAAGTTTGTGCGCGCTGCGAAGGCCTTTCTTCAGCAGCATCCGCGCTATGCCCACTGGGGCTGCCGTTTCGATGTGGTCGCGATTGATGATGGCCGCGAGGCACCCGAATGGATGCGCGGCGCATTCACGCTGGATGATGTGTAACGCCGCGAATTCGCCCTAAGCGCTTGTCGACAGCCAAGGCACAAGCGCCGCAAGAGCCACCATCACCGCCAAACCCATCGCACCGGCAAGCGCGTCATCGACCATCGTTCCGAAGCCGCCTTTCAGTTGGCGGTCGGCCCAGCGAACGGGCCAAGGTTTGGCGATGTCGAGCGCACGAAACAGCACGAACGCGCCCAGCACCCACGGCCACTCGGCCGGCACCGCCCAGAGCACCAACCACATGCCCACGAATTCGTCCCACACCACGAGCGATGGGTCTTCGATGCGCGTTTCGCGAATGACCCAATTGGCGGCCCAAATGCCCACCAAGAACGCCAAGAAAAGTGCGCCGAAGTAGTCCGCCGCGGGCAAATGCCGAAGCCACAACCACCAAGGAATGATCGCCACCAGCGAGCCCACGGTGCCCGGCGCCCACGGCGAAAACCCAGCACCAAAACCCGCTGCAATCCAACCGCGCGGATGGCGCATCATGCGCCGCCGCGTCCCCACCGGAAGTACCGTCACGCGCCGCCGTCCGCGAAATGCACGTAGCCACGACGCTCTGGTGTCGGCACCTGCAAGCCGTCCGCATCAATCAAACGCAAGCGTGCGCCTTCGGTGATGCTGCCCACGCGCGTGGCGGGTGTGGCCACTGCATCCAGCGCCAACTGGATGGCATCGCGGCGCTTGCGTGGCGCGGTGAAGCACAGCTCGTAATCATCGCCGCCCGTCAACTGCAGCAAACGGCGCGCATGCGGATCTTCAATGGCGGCAACCAAGGCCGACGACGCGGGCAAGATGTCGATCTCGACATCGGCGCCCACGCCGCTTGCCGCGAGAATGTGGCCTAGGTCAGAAAGAAATCCGTCGCTCACATCGATGCAGGCACTGGCTTTGCCGCGCAGGGCGTGGCCTGCGCCAAGGCGCGGCGCAGGGCGATCCAAACGCTCGCGCAGAGCACCCGTGCGCAGCATGGGCGTGCCCGACTTCCAAAGCGCCAACGCGCCAGCGGCATCGCCCAAGGTGCCCGTCACCCAAATGTCGTCGCCGGGCCGAGCACCTGAGCGCAACAGCGCAGCGCCGCGCGGCACATAGCCCACCACCGTCACGCTAATGCTCAGCGGCCCACGCGTGGTGTCGCCACCGATCAAGGCCACGCGATGCGTGTCGGCCAGCGCAGAAAATCCGGCGCCGATCTCATCCACGAAGGCCATGTTGTCGTCGGGAAGCGTCAGTGCCATCAAGGCCGCGGCGGGCGTCGCACCCATGGCGGCCAAATCAGAAAGATTCACCGCCAAGGCCTTCCAACCAATGGCAGACGCAGGCACGCCTTTGGGGAAATGCACGCCTTCCACCAAGGTATCCACCGCGAGCACCACGGATTGACCCTTAGGCGGGTCCAGCAGCGCGGCATCATCACCAATGCCCAATGCCACGTCGCTGCGCGTCAGCGCACGTTGGCGGAAGCGATCAATGAGGGCGAACTCGGCCATGAATGACTTATCGGCGGCTATTGCCCGATTCTGAGGGGCGCCATTCGCCGGCCGCGCGATCCAGCACGCCGTTCACGTAGGTGTGGCCGTGATCGGAGCCGAAGCGCTTGGCAATCTCGATGGCCTCGTTGATGACCACGCGGTAGGGGACATCCAAGCGGTGCAGCATTTCGAAGCTCGCCATGCGCAGCACGGCGCGTTCGATCGGGTCCACCTGATCGATGGTGCGATCAAGATACCCCGTCAAGCGCTCATCCAACTCGGCGCAATGCGAGGAAACCCCTTTGACCAAGGCTTCGAAGTACTCGAGATCGGCAATCTCCATGTCCTGCTCGTTCTGAAACTGAGCAATCACCATGGGAATCGACGTGCCCGAAACCTGCCACGCGTAGAGCGCCTGCAAAGCGCGGCGGCGCGCGCGTGAGCGGGCGGCGGGATCAATGCCATCGGTGCGATGCGGCTTCATGCGGTGGTCTTCTGCCAGTGTTTCAAGAGATCAGACATTTCGAGAGCGGCCAGTGCGGCCTCCTCACCTTTATTGCCCATGGAGCCACCGGCGCGGGCCTCGGCGTCTGCGTAGGCCTCAACCGCCAACACGCCGTTGGCCACGGGCAGTTGGAAATCGAGTGACACGCGCATCAGGGCATTCGAACAGCCATCGGCCACCTGCTCGTAATGGCGGGTGTCACCACGAACGATGCAGCCCAAGGCCACGATGCCAGCATGCGCTTTCTGAGCGGCGATCGCGGCGGCGGCCAGCGGGATTTCCCACGCACCGGGCACACGCACCACGTCGATCCGCGCCTCGTCCACGCCGTTTTCGATCAGGGCTTTGCGCGCGCCATCCACCAAGGCATCGGTGATTTTGGGGTTCCAGCGGCTGGCGAGAATGGCGTAGCGCAGGCTGGTGTGCGGGCGCAGGTCGCCTTCAAAACGGGGCATGTCGGTGCCGGAAGCGGTTGGCCGCACAGTTTACGCGCTCACGCGGTCTAGGTCGGCCTAAGGGCCTGAAAGGGCTACCCTGTCGGCATGACTGGCTTCAGCGACATCGATCACCGCCACATGGCCGAAGCCCTGCTTCTGGCTGAACAGGGCGCCTTCACGACCAAACCCAACCCGATGGTGGGCTGCGTCATTGCGCATGGCCCCGCCGTTGTGGGGCGCGGCTGGCATGCGCGCGCAGGCGAGCCGCACGCCGAGGCCTTGGCCCTGCGCGAGGCCGGTGGGCGGGCGTCTGGCGCTACGGCCTACGTCACTCTCGAGCCCTGCGCGCACTTTGGCCGCACGCCGCCCTGCGCCGATGCCCTGGTGGCCGCCGGCGTGACACGGGTCGTTGCTGCCCTGAAGGACCCCTTCCACGCAGTTTCTGGGCGCGGCTTCACGGCCCTTCAGGCTGCTGGCATTGCCGTGGAACACGGCCTGATGGCCACCGAAGCCGAGTGGATGAATCGCGGATTCCTGATGCGCGCGCGCCAAGGCCGCCCCTGGGTGCGCGTGAAGATGGCCATGAGCCTGGATGGCCGCACGGCGCTGGCCTCAGGCGAATCCAAGTGGATTACCGGCGAGGCCGCACGCGCCGATGTGCAGCGCTACCGGGCACGCGCTTCTGCGGTATTGACGGGCTTGGGTACGGCCTTGGCCGACAACCCTCGATTGACCGCGCGCCTGCCCGAAGGCGAAGCCTGTGTGCCGCCCATGCGGGTTGTCCTCGACCACCACGGCGCGCTGCCGAAAGACGGCCACCTGTTGGATGGCGAAGCGCCCACGGTGGTCGCGCATGCCGACGACATCATTCCGGACTACGGCCCCACGGTGGAGGGCTTTGCGGTGCGCCGTATCGATGGGCATCTGGATCTTCTGGCGGTTCTGGCGCAGCTGGCGACCCGGCAAATCAACGAGGTGCAGGTCGAAGCCGGCGCCACCCTTGCAGGCGCCCTGTTGCGCGCAGGCCTGGTGGACGAACTGCTGCTCTACGTTGCGCCGGTCGTGTTGGGCGATCGCGGACGCGCCCTGTTTGCCGGCATCGAATTGGCCAGCATGGAAGACCGGTTTGGCTTCGAGCGCATGGGCGTCCACGCCTTCGACGATGGCGATCTGCGCCTGACCTACCGCCGGAACACCTAGGCAGCGAGTCGCGCGAATCCAGTGCATGCTTAGGCCACTTGGGCCCGCGTGAGAACCGCCATGAGCACCACCGCCACCGACCTTCCCCAGCCGAGAGAGCGCCGCCGAATCGACATGCTGGTGGGCCATTACGCGGAATCCCACCGCCACCCCACGAATGTCGTGGTGCATTGGGTCTGCGTGCCACTCATCGTGTGGTGCACTTTGGCGCTGATGTTCGTGATTCACCCGTGGCTTTGCTACGGCTTCTCGGTGTTCTCGCTGGTCTACTACGCGCGCCTCTCATGGCCGATGACCGCGGTGATGACGCTGTTCTCGGCGGCTGCAATTGCCTCGTTCTTCGTGGTGCCGCACTTGGGCTGGGTGGCACTGGGCGTGTTTGTGGTGACTTGGGTGGCTCAGTTCATTGGCCACGAAATTGAAGGCAAGAAACCTAGCTTTCTGGAGGACCTCCAGTACTTGTTGGTTGGCCCGCTGTTTTTGCTGGCCAAGGCCTTCCGCAAAGTGGGCCTGCGCTACTAGTGCAGGTGAGGCGCAGCCGCAGGGACGCACCGTTGCGCCATCGCGACACCGTGCTTGGGCGCCGCCGCCTATAATCGCGGCCTCAGAAGTTCTTCGGATTCCCGATGTTTACCGGATTGATCCAGGCCGTCGGCCATCTGGCCGCCAGCACGGCCGTGGGTGGCGACCGCCGTTTGCGTTTCGCGACGAACACCCTGCCCTTTGCCGATGCCGAACTCGGCGAGAGCATTGCCTGCAATGGCGTGTGCCTGACCGTCGTAGCGTTCGACGCGGCGCATTTCGACGCCGATGTCTCAACGGAAACACTCGGGCTCACCACCTTGGGCCACTTGTCGGTGGGCACGCCGGTAAATCTCGAGCGCTCCTTGCGCTTGGGCGATCGCTTAGGCGGCCATCTGGTGAGCGGGCATGTTGATGGCGTTGGCCACGTGGCCGAGGTGCGCAACGAAGCGCGCGGCCAGCGTTGGCGCTTCACGGCACCGAAAGCCTTACTGCGCTTCATCGCCCACAAGGGCTCGATTGCCGTGCAAGGCACAAGCCTCACGGTCAACAGCGTGGACGACCTTGGATTTGAAGTAATGCTGGTACCGCACACCTTGGAACACACCAGCTTCGGCCGCATGGCTGTCGGTGCACCGGTGAATTTGGAAATCGACACCGTGGCCCGCTACGTGGCGCGGCTGCAGGAAACGGAGGGCTGGGCATGAGCTTCGCGACAATCCCCGAAATTCTCGAAGACCTGCGCGCCGGCAAGATGGTGGTCATCGTTGACGACGAAGACCGCGAGAACGAAGGCGACATCATCATGGCCGCCGAATTGGTGCGGCCTTCTGACATCAACTTCATGGTCACGCATGCGCGTGGCTTGGTCTGCCTTTCGCTGACGCGCGAACGCTGCCGCCAGCTGGGCCTTGGGCCGATGGTGATCAGCAACACCTCGCCGCACCACACCAACTTCACCGTCAGCATTGAAGCCGCCGAGGGTGTCACCACGGGCATCAGCGCCTACGACCGCGCACACACCGTGCGCACCGCCGTGCGCCCCGATGCTGCGCCTGAAGACTTGTCGCAGCCCGGCCACATCTTCCCCTTGATGGCGCAACCGGGCGGCGTGCTCACGCGCGCGGGTCACACCGAAGCCGCGAGTGATCTCGCTTTGCTCGCAGGCCTGGAGCCAGCCGGCGTGCTGGTCGAAATCCTCAACCCCGATGGCTCGATGGCGCGCCGCCCGGAGTTGGAAGTGTTCGCGAAAGAGCACGGCCTGAAGATCGGCTCAATCGAAGAATTGATTCGTTATCGCCTTGCCACTGAGCACACGGTGGAACGCGTGGACGAACGGAACATCGACACCGCATTTGGCGCGTTTCGACTGCTCACCTATCGTGACCGCGTGAGCCGGGATCTGCATTTCGCCTTGGTGCGCGGCACGCCTTCGGCTGCACAGCCCGCCTTGGTGCGCGTGCACGTGAAGAATGCGCTCTCCGATGTTCTGCAGTGGCAGCGGCCGGATTTCGGCGGCTCTGCATCGGAAGCCTTGCGTCGAATTGCCGATGCCGGCGAAGGCGTTCTCGTGGTGCTGGCCGATGCGGTCTCGCCCGAGGCGCTACTGGCGCGCATCACCGAGCAGCCCGAAGCCCCCGCAGGTCGCGTACAGGAATGGCGACGCAACGGCGCGGGCTCGCAGATTCTTGCTGATCTGGGCTTGAAGCAATTGCGTGTTCTTGGCACGCCACGCAAGCAAATTGGCTTGGGTGGCTTCGGCTTGGAAGTGCTGGAGTATCTGCCGCTGCGCTGAGGTGCTAGCGGAGCGCGATGCGCATCACCGCCACTGTTTTTCCGGCACATCGCGCTTCTGTCTCGAACTGCCAACCGAGCGCTTCGTAGAAGCCGCGATGCGAAGGCGTGAACAGGCGCAGCGCAGCAACACCATGAGCCCGCGCATGCGCGATGGCGGCATGCACCAGTTGCGTGCCAAGACCGGAGCCGCGCGCGCCAGGCGCCACAAACAGGCTCGCCAGCCACGGACCGTCGAGATGTGCGAGTTCCGGGGAGTCTTCGAACAGCAGGCTCACGGAGCCTAGCGGCTCCGCAGACGCAGAGTGCGCATCATCAATCGCCACGAGCGTGGTGGGCACACCGGCAGGGTTCTTCGCATGCGCTTGCAACTCGCGCCATGCGCCGTCCTGCGACCAACCCGGGAAATACGCCGACCATTCTGCAAAGTGCCACGCAGCCAAGCGCGGAAGCAGGGCCTCCGCCTGAGCAGCACTCACGATGCGAACGCTCAACGCGAACTAGCCTCGCCGCGCCCTTACAGGCTTCGGCTCAGTGCTTTCCAGGGGTAAATCGAGGGTTTGCAGCGCCGGAAGATCGCGTTCGAGCTTCTCGATTTCTTCGCGAAATGCCTGCACGTCCTCGAAGCTGCGGTACACCGAAGCAAAGCGCACATAGGCGACTTGATCGAGCGGCTTGAGCTGGTCCATCACGTATTCGCCGACGCGCCGCGAAGGCAGTTCGCGCTCGCCGCTTTTGCGTAGCTCGCTCACCACGGCGCGCACGGCTTCATCGATCTGCTCGGCGCTCACCGGGCGCTTTTGCAAAGCGCGCTCGAAACCGGTGCGCAGCTTGTTCTCATCGAAGGCTTCGCGGCGGCCATCGCTTTTCACCACGGCAGGCAGGCGCAACTCGGCCTGCTCTACTGTGGAGAAACGCCCGCCACATTCGGGGCATTCACGACGACGCCGAATGCTGCTGCCGTCTTCTGCCGCGCGTGAGTCAATCACGCGGGTGTCGTCATGCGGGCAGAAGGGGCAATGCATGGGCGTTCGCTAGCGCAGCTTTCAGCCGTAGACCGGGTACTTGCGGCACTGCGCCGTCACGGCATCGCGTACGCGAGCAATCACGGCGGTGTTGGTCGGCGCGTCGAGCACATCGGCAATCCAGTTGGCGAGATCGCTGCAGTCCGCTTCGGTGTAGCCACGCGTGGTCACCGCCGGCGTACCGATGCGCAAACCCGAGGTCACGAAGGGCGAGCGCGTGTCATTCGGCACCGAGTTCTTGTTCACGGTGATGTGCGCGGCGCCAAGAGCCGCTTCCGCATCCTTGCCGCTCACATCGCGGCCGATCAGGTCGATCAGCATCAGGTGGTTTTCCGTGCCGCCCGAAACAATCTTGTAGCCGCGCTTCATCAAGGTGTTGGCCATGGCCTGTGCGTTCTTGATGACCTGCGCTTGGTAGGTCTTGAACTCGGGCTCCAGTGCTTCTTTGAACGCCACAGCCTTGGCCGCGATGACGTGCATGAGCGGGCCGCCCTGCGTACCGGGGAACACGAGGCTCTGGAATTTCTTCTCCAGCTCTTCGTTGGCTTTCGCCAAGATGATGCCGCCACGCGGGCCGCGCAGCGTTTTGTGCGTGGTGCTGGTCACCACATCGGCATGCGGCACCGGGTTGGGGTAAAGACCCGCTGCCACCAAGCCCGCCACATGCGCCATGTCGACGAAGAAGTACGCACCGACCGACTTTGCAATGGCCGCCATGCGCGCCCAGTCGATCACTTGCGAATAGGCCGAGAAACCCGCGATCAACATCTTCGGCTTGTGCTCGTCGGCCAGACGCTGCACTTCGTCGTAGTTGATCAGGCCGTTCTCATCCACACCGTATTGCACGGAGTTGTAGGACTTGCCCGAGAAATTGACCTTGGCGCCATGCGTGAGGTGGCCGCCGTGCGCCAAGCTCATGCCCAGCACCGTGTCACCCGGCTGCAGCAGGGCCATATACACCGCGATGTTCGCCGAGGAGCCGGAATGCGGCTGCACATTGGCGTAGTCGGCGCCGAACAGCTGCTTCACGCGCTCGATGGCGAGGCGCTCGGCCACGTCCACGAATTCGCAGCCGCCGTAGTAGCGCTTGCCCGGGTAACCCTCGGCGTACTTGTTGGTGAGTACCGAGCCCTGAGCTTCAAGAACGCGAGGGCTGGCGTAGTTTTCCGAAGCAATCAGCTCGACGTGATCTTCCTGGCGTTGCCGCTCGGCGGCCATTGAAGCGGCCAGTTCGGGGTCGTAATCGGCAATGCGCATGCTGCTCGGGAACATCGGGCGGGCCTCGGGCGAAAGGAAGCCGCTATTGTAGCCGCCCCCAGTCGATACGGCGGGTCAGAGCCATCGTGGCCGCCAGAACGCCGAACAGCAGCACCGCGCCCAGCAGCAAGGCATGGTCCTCCGACTGCAGAAGCCCATACAGCGCCGCGTACAGCAGGGCCAGAAGCCCGGCCAAACCCACGCCTCGCCGCCAGCCCCCGAGCACGCCGGCCAAATAGAAGCCGATCAAGCCCACACAACCCAGGGCCGCGATGCCGTAAGCCAGTGCAAAGGGCAAATGCTCGGCCAAGGCCAGCAACAGCAGGAAGAACAGGGCCAAGGCCAAGCCCACCAACAGGTAGTGCAAGGGGTGCACGGCTGCGCCGCGCAGGACTTCCATGAGGAATACCGCGCCGAACACCAGACCGAGGAATAGCAGGGCGTATTTGATGGCCCGGTCCGTCATCAGGTAGCGATCCACAGGGTGAATCAGGTCAATTTGCATGGCCGTCGCTTCAAGATCAGCGCAGCCATCTGCCGCCGGCGGGCAACGCAACAGGCGCTGCGGTGCTTGGCTGGCCAATGCCGAAAGCCGCCACTGCGCCGTAAAGCCCTTGGCGCTCACGTCGTGGCCCACCGGCAGAGCAAAGCCTGTGAAACGCGGATGCGGCCAATCGGCGCGTGCCTTCCATTCGAAATCGGTGGCGACGGGCAACCAAGACAGATGCTCGGTACCCAGCAACGTGAAATCCGCCTGCGTGTCGATCAAGGCGCCACTTTCCAAGGTGCCCGGCACGCGGGCTTGCACACCCTCCGGCAACCACGTCACGCCGGTGCCGGGCTCGGGACTGAGGACTTCGCCATTGGCCTTGACCGCCAAAGCGGCAATGCCGCGATTGTCGGAAAGCCCCCAGACCCAATGCGCCGAGCGAATGCGCCAACTCACCTGATCGGCCGCGGTTTCAGCCGCGGGCAGGCGGAATCGCGCCGTAGCCGAACCCTTTACCTGATAAATCTGGGCTTCGAACAAGCCTCTGCGCCGGACTTCGGTGGCCAGCGCGGTGTCCACGGCCACGGTCTCGGCCGCTAACAGGCGCACCTCCTGATGCGTGGTTTCGACCGGCTCGAGTCGCTCTGAGTCGCCCTTGCCCGCGGTTTGCATGCGGCGCGAAACGGTCTCGATCTCGACCCGAAGCAAAGGCGCCACCATGCGCTGAGGACGTGCGCTGGCTTGGGCGATGTCGAGCTTCACCTCTTCGGCGCGCTGTTGGCGTTCGTAAACCAGCCCATCCAGCAGGGCCAAGGGCAGCAGCAACAGCAGCATCAGGCCGGCAATGGCCAGCAACTTGCGTCCAAGGCGCATCGGGCGCTCCCAGCGTGGTGAAGGAGCAGGCAGCCTGCGGGTGTCGTCGGTAAAGCCAAGGCGCGCGAAGGGGCGGCTTGGGGGCCGGTTATGGCCATTCCGGGCGCTGAAGGGCAGGCTGAACCGCGCCAAGGGCCGCCACGCTTTGGCAACCGGATCGGCGATAATGCGCGCCGTACCGTTTGCCGGTCCTTTTCCTTTTCGGCCGCCCTGCCCCACCTCTTGTGGGCCGCAGTGTTGCGTCCCGCGTCACGGAGCTCCCATGCAATACATCTACACCATGAACGGCGTGAGCAAGACCGTTCCGCCCAAGCGCCAGATCATCAAAGACATTTCGCTGTCGTTCTTCCCGGGCGCGAAGATCGGCTTGCTGGGCTTGAACGGCTCGGGCAAGTCGACGGTGCTGCGCATCATGGCCGGCATCGATACCGATTTCGTGGGCGAGGCGCGTCCGCAGGCCGGCATCAAGGTGGGCTACCTCGAGCAGGAGCCGCGCCTCAATCCGGAGCACACGGTTCGCCAAGCGGTTGAAGAGGGCTTGGGCGACTTGTTTAGCGCGCAGGCGCAGCTCGACGCCGTTTACGCCGCCTATGCCGACGAGAACGCCGACTTCGACAAGCTCGCCGCCGAACAAGCGCGTCTCGAAGCCATCCTCGCTGCAGGCGATGCGCACCAAGTGGAGTTGCAGCTGGAAATTGCTGCCGACGCGCTGCGCCTGCCGGCGTGGGATGCCATCGTCGGCAAGCTCTCGGGTGGTGAAAAGCGCCGTGTCGCGCTGTGCCGACTGCTGCTGCAAAAGCCCGACATGCTGCTGCTCGACGAACCCACCAACCACTTGGATGCCGAATCCGTGGAGTGGCTGGAGCAATTCCTGGCGCGCTACGCCGGAACCGTGGTGGCCGTGACCCACGATCGCTACTTCCTCGACAACGCTGCCGAGTGGATTCTTGAACTCGACCGCGGCCGCGGCATTCCGTGGAAGGGCAATTACACCGAGTGGCTCACGCAGAAAGACGAGCGCTTGAAGCAGGAAGAAGGCCAAGAGAAATCGCGCCAGAAGGCCATCCAGAAAGAACTGGAATGGGCGCGTAGCAATGCCAAGGGCGGCCGCACCAAGGGCAAGGCACGTCTCGCACGATTGGAAGAGCTGCAGGCCGTCGACTACCAGAAGCGCAACGAGACGAATGAGATCTTCATTCCTCCGGGCGAGCGCTTGGGCGCGTCGGTGATCGAATTCAAGAACGTGTCGAAGAGCTATGGCGATCGCATGCTCATCGATGATTTGAACTTCGTGATTCCCAACGGCGCCATCGTCGGCATCATCGGCCCGAACGGCGCCGGTAAGTCCACCTTGTTCCGCATGATCACCGGCCAAGAAAAGCCGGACAGCGGCACGATCACGATGGGCCCGAGCGTGAAGCTGGCCTACGTGGACCAGAGCCGCGACAAGCTGGCCGGCGATCACAACGTGTTCCAAGAAGTGTCGGGCGGCGCCGACATCCTCAACATCAATGGCATCGAGATCCAGTCGCGCGCCTACATCGGCCGCTTCAACTTCAAGGGTCAAGACCAACAGAAGTTGGTCGGCACGCTCTCGGGTGGTGAACGCGGTCGTCTGCACTTGGCGAAGACGCTTTTGCAGGGTGGCAATGTGTTGCTGCTCGACGAACCGTCCAACGACCTCGACGTCGAAACGCTGCGCGCTCTTGAAGATGCGCTGCTGGAGTTCCCCGGCTGTGCGATGGTGATTTCGCATGACCGCTGGTTCTTGGACCGCATCGCCACGCACATCCTGTCGTTTGAAGGCGACTCGCACGTGGAGTTCTTCCTCGGCAACTACCGCGAGTACGAAGAAGACAAGAAGCGTCGTCTCGGTGCCGAGGGCGCGGCACCGAAGCGCATCCGCTTCAAGGCACTGAAGTAATCGTGAGTTACAGCGCGCAACTGAAGTCTCGATGGCAGGCAGCGAACTCGCTGCTCTGCGTCGGCATAGATCCGGAGCCCGGGCGCTTTCCTGCGCCCTTGGCCAACGATGCGGATCGCGTATTCGCATTCGGCAAAGCCATTGTCGATGCGACTGCGGAGTTCGCCTGTGCCTTCAAACCTCAGATTGCGCACTTCGCCGCGCAGGGTGCAGAAGACGCGCTAGAACGATTGATCGCGCACATCCATTCGGCGCATCCGGGCATCCCGGTCATCCTTGACGCCAAGCGCGGCGATATCGGCAGCACGGCACAGAACTACGCGCGTGAGGCGTTTGATCGCTATCGCGCCAATGCGGTGACCGCTAACCCCTATCTGGGCAGCGACTCATTGGCACCGTACTTGGAACGTGCCGACAAGGGCGTGGTGGTGCTATGCCGTACGTCCAATCCCGGTGCAGCCGATCTACAAGATCTGGATGTGAATGGTCGCCCCCTTTACCAGCGCGTGGCCGAGAAAGCCGCACGCGATTGGAATGCTAATGGCAATCTTTCGCTGGTCGTCGGTGCCACATGGCCTGAGCAGCTGGGCGAAGTCCGCGCCATTGTCGGCGGCGATGTGCCGCTCTTGGTGCCGGGCATTGGCGCACAGGGCGGCGACGTGGAAGCGGTGCTGAAACACGGCCTCAATGCCGATCGCACCGGCTTGGTGATTAGCAGCTCGCGCGCGATTCTTTATGCCAGCAGCAACGCAGACTTTGCTGAATCGGCGGCGCGCGTCGCACGCGAAACGCGTGACTTGGTGAATCGTTACCGCTGATTCAGCGGCCTGCCCGCCACCCAACGAATCAATGGGTGCTGGGCATTGCTCAGCCGCGAAAGCGCTTCAGCATGGCCGTTGGCCAAGCCAATAGAACCAGTCTCGCCGCCAACACTAAGCTGACCGCGCTGCGCAGAAGAAGGCCCGCTGAAGCACCTTCAAAGCGCCGCCAATAGCGCCAAAGCCCCCAATGCTTGTGCCATTCCACAAAGAAGGGCCGCTGCCTGCCGGACACGCTGCGCAGATGCAGGGCCTTCACATTGTTCGCGACAGCCACACCGAATCCTGCAGCACGCGCGCGGCGGCAGAAATCCAAATCTTCGACATGAAGGCGATAGCCTTCATCCCAACCACCCAGCGCATCGAAAACCGCGCGCGGGACGAGCATCAAGGCACCGGAGCAGGCCTCAACCGTTTGCAAAGACGCCGACGTATCAACGGGAATACTCAAGGCATGCCGCGCACCAAGCGCACGAAGCATGCGCGACACACTCAGATCCATGCGCCGAGCGGCACCATCGCGATGCCCCTGCGCATCACGCAGATCGGCGCTGAGAATGCCAATCGAGGAATGCGTCGATTGGAGCGCGACAAGCTGCCCTGCGCTTCCCGCTTCCAGAACCACGTCGGGATTCACGAATAAGAGGAATGGGGCGCTCGTGTTTTCTGCACCGCGATTGCAGCCTGCTGCAAACCCTGGATTGCTGGGCTGCTCGAGTACACGCAGTCGCGGCTCGCTTGCAGCACGCGCTCGCAGCAAGGCCACACTGTCATCGCGCGAGCCGTTATCGACCACGCACACTTCCGCCACGGCGCCTTCGGCCAGCAAGGCATCCAAACAGGCCGGCAAGGTGGAGGCGCTGTTGTAGCTCACCACCACCGCCGCCACGCGCGCGTTTGACTCAGGGGCCATCCGGCAAGCCGGCCGCGCGCAAGCGTTCGCGCAGTGTGTGCGCGTAACGATCGGTCGCCATCAAGTCGCGAATGACTTGTTCGTAGTGGGCAAACACGCTCTGCTGCGCATCAGCGAAGAAAGAAAGTGCGGGCAAGCCCGACAGCGCTTCACCACGCTTTGCGCAAACGGCAACGTGGTACATCGGCAGCGTTCGAACACCACCAAACACGTCGTTGCCATCCTGCGTGTAGGCCGTCGTGGCGCCGGTGCCACCATCCAATCGCCACAACATGGAGTGCGTCACAACGCGCTGCCCGTACAGGCGCATGCGTGGAAAATGCCGCGCAACCAACTCCTCAAACTCTTCCCGATACAACTCGCGCACATGGTGCGGGTTGTTGTGGCCGGTGAGATCGGAGTAGGTGCGGCGATCAGGCGTAGAAAGGACCAACAAACCATCCGGTTTCAGCACGCGGGAGAACGAGGCCAGCAAACCCTCTTGGTCGGCCACGTGCTCCAAGGTCTCGAAGCTCACCACCACATCAAGACTGGCGGCCTCCACACTCTCCAAACGCAGTGCATCGCCCTGCGCGAATCGAAGCCGCGGGTGGGTGTAGCGCGCAGTCGCGTGAGCAATGACTTCTGCCGATAGATCAACACCCAGCACCGAGGCAGCGGTACGCGCCAGCAAGGCCGACCCGTAGCCTTCGCCACAGGCGGCATCCAAGACATGGCGCCCGCGCGCAATCTCCATCGCAAAGGCATAACGATGCCAATGCTCGTAGGCCATTTCTCGCGGCGCTTCGGGGTGGTAACGCTCACCGGTGAAGGCGAGCGACGGTGCGGCATCGCTCATCGGAACAGATCACCCTGGGGACTCTCAGACGCCAGCATAGCGAGGGTGTCGGCCAAACGCTCGCGGGCGGGGCGGAGCGGGTCGTCCATGATGAAGCGGGCAATCCGCTCGTTGTAGCCGGGCCAGCGCGCCACGAGGCGGCGCAAGTTCTCGCCCCCGGGCGCCAAACCGGTTGCGGCGAAGGAGGCATGGCCGCGATGGACGACGTAGGCGTTGTCGCACAACACATGCCGCCAGCCATGCGATTCGGTGCGCATGCACCAGTCGTTCTCTTCGCCGTAGCCCTTGCCGAAGGTTTCCGCATCGAAACCACCCAGAGCCTCCAAAGCCGAGCGGCGAAGGAACATGCAAAAGCCCACGGCGGTCGGGAGTTCAGGGTAGGTGGGCACGACGCGCGCCGCAGCCCGAGCGATGGCCTCGGGGTCCTCGGGCATTGGATTGGGCGTGATGAAGTTCGGGAACGACACGATCTCGCCGTTGTTGCTCCACGGTGTGACGCTGGCAATGCGCGCATCGCTTTCTGCGCAGGCCGCTAAGCGTTGCAGCCAGTCGCCGCAGGGTTCGGTGTCGGAATTCAACAACACGACATCGCCGCGGGTTTCTGCGAAGGCCGCATTGCAGTTGCCCGGGAAGCCCAGGTTGGACTCACGGCGCACGCGAGTCACATCCAGAACGGTGCGAGCGGTCCAGTCGCGGAGAAGTGCAGGAACCCACGGATCGGTCGACGCGTCATCGGCAAGATGCACGCGCGCACCCGCGGGCAGGCTGCGGTCCAGCGCACCTAAACAGGCGTCCAAGGCTTCCAAAGCGTTGAACACGGGCACGATCACAATAGGCAGCAGGCGAGGATTCATGGTGAGCCCCAGTGGTGAGGCAGCCGAACCAAACCGAACTCGCGCGCACTACCCCTCACTATGAGGCTCTTCTCTAACGTATCGAAGGTACGCAAAGCCTGAGGATCCATCGCGTGCGCAAGCACACGATAGCTACCGGGCAGCAGTTGTAGCGACTCAAACACCAAAGACGCTTCAAAGTGGTGGGCGCCAATGCGCCTGACCGGAACTCCGTCGATATCTGACCCTGTGCCGAAAACTGGAACACCGTCGTCACGCACAAGGCCGATCAGCACATTCGGGCGATCACTTTCTTTGGAATACAGTCGCACGGATACCGTCAAATGCCCGCCAGAGGGCCAGCGACCGTCGGCATCCGCGCCCAGAAGTGACACATCCTCAACGTAGTAGTCCAATGCGTGCTGGGTAGGATTAAGCGCCACAGTCTGACTTTCAGCCCCATCAAGCCAGCGCTGATACTGCTGCGTCACCTCATGCACATCGCCGGCTGCGGCGATGCGACCACCCTTCAGCCAGATCGCGTGACGGCAAAGCTTCTGCACGTGGTACAGGCTGTGCGACACCAGCAGCAGTGTGCCGCCATCGGCCAAGTAGCCATCAATCCAGCGAATGCATTTTTTCTGGAAGCGTTCGTCGCCCACCGCCAGCACTTCGTCGGTGATCAACAGATCGGGACGCGTGGCTGCGATCACCGCAAAACCCAAGCGCACCACCATACCGCTGGAGTAGTGCTTCACCGGCTCATCAAAGTAGCGCCCGATCTCGGCGAAGGCCTCGATCTCCGGCAGTTTTTCAGCCAAAGCCGCGCCAGAGATTCCGTGAATCGCTGCGGCCATGCGCACATTGTCGCGGCCGCTGTATTCCGGGTGAAATCCCGCGCCTAATTCCAAAAGTGCGCCGATGCGGCCGTGGCTGTGCACCTGTCCTGCACTCGGCGACAAGGTGCCGGTGATCAGCTTCAGCAGCGTGGATTTTCCTGCGCCGTTCTCGCCCACGATGCCGAGCGATTCACCGCGCAACACCGTCAAGTCGATGTCGGCCAACACTTCCACTTCGCGAAGCGGTGCTTGGCCGCGCAGTAAACGCCAAAGCGCCGACAAGCGATCACCACGCGCACCCACCACGGGGTAGCGTTTTGCCAAGCCGCGCAACTCGACCAGCGGCGTACTCACAGAAAATCCTCGATGTGTCGCCCGGCACGGCGCTGCAAACCGACCGAGAGCGCGAGCAGCACCAACGCAACACCCGCGGAAATCCACAGCGCCGCCCACGGCAAGCCACCCTCGCCGGAAAGCCCATGACGAAACGCTTCAAGCGGCGCGACCACGGGGTTCCATGCCAACACGTTAGCCACTTGGCCCTGCAATTGAGCACGCTCGTACAGCACAGGGCTCAAGAAGAAGCCCAAGCCCGTGAGCTGCCCCACCAAGGCCGCCATGTCACGAACGAACACCTGAAGTAGCGCCACCACGCGCGCCAAGGCCAAGGCCATCACGCCCAGCACAGCAAGTGCCAAAGACGCCGCGAGCACGCCTTCTATCGACGGCCGCAACCCAAAGAAAGCGAGCACAAGGAGCACCACCAGCAAACCCGTGCCATCCACCAGCACGCTGGCTAGCACACGCGCGTGCACGTACAGCGACGCGGGCAAGGGCACGCGAGCAATCAATCCCGCGTTGTCGAGATACGCCGTGACGCCGCGATTCACCGCATTGGCAAACAGCATCCACGGGAACAAGCCAAGTGCAAGAAACGCCGGATACGAAAGGCTTCCACTGGCGGCGCGTGCAGGCAGGAGGGTGCCAAACACAAACGCCAACACCGCCAGTTGGGCCAATGGCAAAAGACCCAACCAAGCGCTGCCGAGTACGCTGCCCTGATAGCGCTCACGCCATTCGCGGGCCAGCAATTCGCGCAGTACTGGCTGCAAACGCAAGCTCATGGGTGACGCGTCAAGGACCCGCGTCTTCAGCCGGAGCAGCGGCCGGCTCTGCAGGAGCGGTCAGAGCCTCGGCACGCGCGCGACGCAATGGCTCCAAACCATGGAAACGCTCGATGTAATCGTCCGTAAGCGTGCGGGTGGCTTCCGGCGTGCGCACCACGCGCGGCGTGATGAGCAACACCACTTCCGTGCGGTTCTGCGATTGGCTCTGGCGCCCGAACAAACCGCCCACCACCGGCACGCGCGAGAGGCCTGGGAATCCCGAGGACCCTTTGGTGTCGGTTTGGCTGATCAGGCCCGCCAACATCACCGTTTCGCCATCGCGCACCATCGCTTCCGTCTTGACGTCTCGCGTGCTGACGTTGGGATTGCCGCCTGCACCTGGATCATTCGTCGGCGAACTGATCACCTGTTGAATCTCCAAGAACACCATGCCATCGCCGCCAATTCGCGGCCGCACGGAAAGCTGTGTGCCGGTGCGAAGGTACTGAATGCTGCTGATCGTGTTGTTGCCGGGCTGCGTCCCCGTGCCCGTGCCCGGCGTAAAGCTGGTGCTTTGCACCGCCAAGTCCTGACCCACATTAAGCGTAGCCAGCGCGTTGTTTCGCACGAAGATGGAAGGCGTTGAAAGCACCCGCACATCACTCTCGCTATCCAAAGCGCTCACGATGGCCGCCGCATCGCCGGAAGTGAAGGTGTAGGCCAAACTTGCCGGGCCTCCAGCCGTTCCTGTCTGTGCCAACTGCCCAGCCACCTGACCCAAGCTAGCCCGCCGGGGCCGCGTGTTACGCAAGTCTGCGGGCACAGCATTGTCGAAGAACCAATTCACGCCGTAGCTCAAGCTACCCGTCAACGCGACCTCAAGCACCTGCGCCTCGATGTGCACCTGCGCAGGCATCACATCCAAACGATCGATCGCGCGACGAATCGATTCCCACTGCGCGGGACTGGCACGCACCATCAAGGCATTGCTCTCATCGATGGCACTGATGCCGATGCCAGACTCGCCACTCCCGCTCGGCGGCGTGCCGCCACTGTTCACGGGCTGGGGTGTCTGCGAAATCTGATCGGCTGGCCGAGATACCGCTCCCACACCGACCGGCGTCAGCCCCGGCATCACGCTTGGGCTATCGCTGGAGTTGGAAGCCGACACATTGGCATCGAACACAGTGCCCAATTGCGAAGCCAGGTCCGCTGCCTTCATGTACTTCACTTCGTAAACGAAGAGGCGCGAACCCTCACCCGCCATGTCGAGCTTTTCGATCCACTCGCGTGCATCGCGCAAGTAACGCGCTTGCGGCGTGATCACGATGATGGAGTTGCTGCCTTCCACCGGCAGGAAACGGAACATGCCCGAGAGCGGCGAACCACTTTCCGGCCCAAACATGCGCTCCAGCGCGGTCACGATTTTTTCGGACTCGGAGCTTTGGATCGGGAACACACCCACCGACATGCCGGCCAACCAATCCACGTCGAAAATGCGCACCGTGCGCAGATAGTTTTCCAACTCGCTGCGACTGCCGGACAGCACGATGAGATTGCGTGCTTGATCGGCCTGCACCACCGCTCCCTGTCGCACGTAGGGCTTCAGCAGTTTTTCCATCTCAGTGGCCGAAACAAACTGCAGCGGCACCGCGCGCAATTCGAACCCACGTGCATTCTCGGCGCTGCCTGTGCGTGGCGAAAGATTGCCGGCCACGGCCTGATCGGCCGGGAGAATCGCGTAACGACCATTGCTCCAGACGAGGCGCGCGTTGTTCCAACCCAACACCATTTCGAGCAGCGAAAGCGCCTGCGCGCCACTCACTGGCCGAGGCGTTCCGAGCGTGACCGTGCCTTGCACCGTCGGCGCGATCACATAGTTCTGCTGCAGCAAGTCGCCCAAGATGGCCTTCACCACCGCATGCAGTGATTCGCCCTCGAAGTTGAACGTGGCCTCGCCCGATTCAGGCAACTGCGGCGGCGGTGACGCGGCCACCGACTCGTTGATCATCTTGCCGGTGCCGGGCTGCATGGACGGCTCGCTGCCACCTGTGGTCGCGGCGCCGATCACTTCGCCATCGGCATTGCGCGAAATCTGCGGCGTGGTGCCCGGCGAATCGTTGCGGCTGATCTGGGGCACTGGCGTGGTGGCGCAGCCCGCCAAGGCCGTGAGGACGGCAGTAACCAGCAGAGTGCGTGCAAGAGGCATGGTGTTCATCGCTCGGAAACGGGGGCGTTGTTGTCTTTGGCCTGATCGCGCTGTTGTTGGCGACGGGCTTCGATTCGGGCACGGATGGCTTCGACCTGTGCTTGTTCTTCAGCACTGCGTTGAGCATCCGCGTTGGCCTGCGAGGCCTGCTGCACGAGCGAGGGCGGTGTTTGTACGCCGGGTGGCGTTTGAACACCGGCCACGTTCTGCGACGCATCGGCAGACGACGGCTTATTCTCTTGGATCACGGCTGAGGGCGTGGGGGCCTGCCCGCCCTGGCCATCGAACACGCGCAGGTCGAGTGCGCGTTGGCCTTCGGGGCCTTCAAGCACGGCGCGGCGCGGCTCGAGTGTGGCCAAACGCCATCCGGTGCCGGGCACGGTATCGCCCAAACGCACACGCTTTGAGACTTGGCCGTTGTTCTCGCTGAAGATGGCCATGCGCAGCGTATCGGTGATCAGCACCGAGGTCAGCACACCTTCGAACGGCGCTTGCTGTTCGTTGGTCGCAACGGCCACCGGCGCGGGGCGACGATCCGGACTGAACAAGGGGCGTTCGCCCACTGCCAAGTAGTCGCTGGGCGGGCCCAAGCGCTGCGCACTCTCGCTGAAGCGCAACGCAGGAATCTCGGGCCCCAATGCAGGGTTTGCGGGATGCGGCCCCACTTGGCCACCGAGGCCGGCCACCGCTGCAAGCAGCAAACCGAGCGACCACGCGGCGACGGCCGCGATCAACCACGTGGCGGGGCGGTAATGATCAAGCACCGGTCACCCCATTCGGTGAGGCGGTAGGCGCAGTCGGGCGCAGATAGCCGTACAGATCGAACACGACATCCACGCGGCCGTCGGCGGCGCTTTGGCCCATGCCGAAGTACGAGGCCATGCTGTTCAGGGCCAAGTTGTCGATGAACAACTGCGGGCTGCCGCTTTCCAGTGAATGCATCAGCTGCGCCAACACAGCGGCATCGCAACGCATGCGGATTTGCACCGTGACGCGCGGATAGGGATCGCTGCTTTGCGCTTCGATTGGAGTGCGCGCGGTGATTTCGCAAGCCAAAGGATTGGGCGCCACGCGCCGCACATCGGATTCAAGGCGCTGCACCAAAGCGGCTGTGGCCAGGTCTTTGTCGGGCTCGGCTAAGAAGCCAGGATTCGAGGCTTCGGCCTGATGCACTTCCGCCAAGCGCGCCTGCAGTTGCGGAATCTGCTCGCCTTCCATGCGCAGGCCAAGCTCTTCATCGCGCACGTCGGCGATCTGGTCGCCAAGAGCGAGCATCGGCGCGGTCCACCACCAATGCACGAGCAAGGCATAGCCCACGAAACCGGCAATCGCCAGCCACAGCAACGGACGCCAACGCTCAAGGCTGCTTCGCATCGGAGCCTCCCGGAACGAGTTCAGCCACCACGGTGAAACCATCCCGACCGGTACGCGGGTCTTGTTGCACAGCACCGGCCAGTGCGGGGCCTTTCAGATAGGGCGAGCCTTGAAGTGTGGCCACCAGCGTGCCCGCCGAACGCGCTACGCCCGACACCGTCACACGGTTCTGTTCGACGCTCAAACGCTGCACGTACACGTCATCGGGAAGACGACGCGTGAGGTCGTCGAGCAACTCCAGCATCGTGGGCCGGCGTTGCCGTTGCTCAGCAAGGAAATTCGCCGCAGAGGCGCCCGATTCCAATTCAGCGCGCAGCGCACGCGCGCGTCGCGCGCTATCGAAGGCCGCATCGCGCTGGGCTTCGAGTGAGGCCAGTACATCGCGACGGTTCTGCAGAGTGAGGCCACCGGTCATCAGCAACAGCAGCACCATGCCGCCCACCAGCAACCAGCGCGCACGTGCATCGCGGTCGGTGCGGGTGCGCCGCAATGCCAAGGGCAGCAGGTTGCGCCGATGCCCAGCACGGTGCGCTGCATCGTCGATATCGGCGCCAGAAAGTCGCGCGGCCAAAGGCCCGAGTGAAGCGAGCGTGGCATCCAGCGCCGCGCGCGGCACCACCGCGAGTTCGGCACGCAGCTGGCCCTCAGTGGCATTGCGCGAGAGCACCTGCGCACTGAACACCACTTGATCTGCAGAGAAGGGCGTTTGCCGGTCTACCTCGTGGCGCATCACCTGTGCCAATTGCGCTTCGGCGGCGAGCGGCAGACTCACACTGCGCACCAAGCCTTGTGCAGCAGGCAGGGCCAGCCAAAGTTCACCATCGATTCCGCGACGCTCCAAGCTGGCCATGAGCGCCTGCGCCGACTCGCCTTGATTCAGCGGCAGAGCGCCCAGCGGTGTGCGCTCAGGGCCCGCTTCTTCCATCAGGTGCAGTGCATCGTTTTCGACACGCAGCCACAAGCGACGCGTCGGCGGAAACCAACGGCTGCGCAAAGACGCCGGCAACAAATCCAGCAAGCCGGTGTGCGCATTGCGTAAGGCCTGCGGCCATGGGCTTGCGGCCCAGCGCAAACGCAGGGCGTCCCATTGCAAATTGGCGAGGGGGGAATCGGCCATCAGTCCTGTTGTCCATAGCGCCAAACCAAGGGCGTGTAGACCTGACCGAGAAAGCCACCGGCGCCGACGCGCATCGTGACTTCCAGTTCGGCCATCGGTCCATCGGCCCGTGCAGCGCGGCTGGAAATACTATACGTGCCGGTACCCCCCGCGGCGAGAACAATGCCGCCCGGAAGGATCGGAGGCGGCAGGCCCGGCTGAATCAGGGCACGCGCGGCGAGGATCTGCTCCACCACCGGCGGCGCCAGTCCCATTGCTTCGAGCACCGGCCGGCCTGCAAACGCCACATTCGGCTGGGCCAAGCCCGTGTACACCGTGAAGTAGGGCCGGGCCTGCTGGTACAGCGCATAACGCATGCCCAAAACGCGCTGCACTTCCGCGACTTGTAGGAAAGGCCGATTGGTCGGGCCGTAAGGGCGCTTTGCGCTGCGGTAGTCGCGCACCTCGGCACCGCCCCCGGTACTGACGAGTGCATCGGCGTCGCGCCAGTCGATGATGGCGCCAGCAAGGCGTTGCGCATCGGTTTCCGGCTCGCCCAATCGCACGAATAGCCGCTGCAGCAGCAAGGCATCAGCAACATTGAGATCGATTTTTCCGCTCTCATCGACGACAGACACGGTCACTTCAATGCCGCGCTGCAAGGTGAATGCCTGCTCGCGGCCATCCGGAATGGGCCTGCGACGCGCATCCACAGCGAGCAATCGCGCGGCCATCGCCTCGACGCCACCCTCTGCCGCAAACTCGAGATCCGCGCGCTGTCGCAAGGCCGAGGCCTGCAATGCTTCGCTATGCGCGTTCAGCGCAAACAGCCCCACCAGTGCCGCCAGCAAGACCAGCAGCCACATCACCACCAACAGGGCGACACCGCGTTGCCGACTCATTGCGAGCCTCCATCGTCGTCATTGCGACGTGCTGCTTCAGGTGCCAAACCCGTGGCGCCCGACAGGCTGTAACGCAGCGGAATGGTGAGGGTGGGAAAGCGATAACGCGGCTCCGAGTAGCGCGCCGTCAAGCGCACTTGACTGGGCAACTGACCCAAACGATCCCAGCGCTCGGCCCAATCTTCGGGCCGACCATCGGGGCCAAACGCGCGCGCACTGAAGCGTGCATCAGCCAGGCCGTCCAAGATGACTTCGGCGGGCCGTTCGGCTTTGAGCGGGCCGTCGGGCGTCATCAATCGATGCTCGAAGACCAGCGCCGAGCCGTTCTGGCCGGGCACCAATCGGAACACTTGCAGGTAACTGCCGCCACGCCCCAGATAACCCGGCATCTCGCCCACAAACTCCACGCGATTCGCGCCGAGCCGCAGCAAGCGCACCTCTTCGAAGCCGGCTGCCGGGTCGATGGCCTGCGGCAAGGCCGAAGCGATCTGGCGGCGCACAAAACTCTGCGCCGTGCGCAAACGATCGTTGTGCGCCGAGAGCATTTCTGCCGAGACACTGGCGCGCCCCGCGCCTTGCACGATGCCAAAGGCCAAGGCCAAACCGGCAGCCAAGAGCGCAGTCGCCAAGAGCACTTCGATCAAGCTGAAACCGCGCGCGCTCACAGATCCTCCGGCAAGGGATACAGCGCGCGCAGAGTACTGAGCTGCAGGGTCTCTGCAGGCGAGGCCGCGCCCCAGGTCATCTGCAAATCCAAGCGATAGATCACCGGCTCCGCGGTGTCCATCACGCCGTCATTCGGGACGCGATTGGGGTCTTGGTTTTCTTCGATGAGCGGCGAGGAAATGGGATCTGCCACACGAGTCACGCTGAGTGTCCAGCGATAGCGTCCGTTATCCACGGCACCGCTGCGGCTACCCGGGCGAAGCCGCTCCATGCGCCCAGCGTTATCGAGCAGGCTGCGCGCGTGCAAGGTCGCTTCGCCACGACGCTCGGCAAGGCCCACATCGCGCAAACCGTTCGAGAGCAGGCCCAAAAGGAGCACCGCCGCGGTGGCGAGCAAGGCGAACGCCACCAGCACTTCCAACAGAGTGAAGCCCTGCGTGCGGCGACGTGATGCACGAGTCACGACGACGCTCATCGTTCGCCCTCGCCGCGTTCGACGCGCACCGTGCCAGTCAGCCACGCCACGTCGATACGCCACGCTGCATCGCCGCGACGCAACACCACGCGACCACCGGTCGAACTGCCATCAGCGAAGAAACGGATCACTGCAGTTTCAGCGCGCAATTGCTCTTCACGAGCTGTGGTCGCACTCACATCGATGGCCTCGGGCCATGCGCCATTTCGCGCCAAAGCTGACTTCGCAGGGCCCGCCTGCCAGCGGTGCGCCGCGATATCGATTTCGAAGAGTTGATCGCTGCCCGTGGCCAAGGCCCGTGCGCGCGTGGCGCGCATTTCGGCCGCCATGCGTCCGGTGGCATCGCGTAACTGCTGGCCGGGCAAAGCGCCCGCCATCGCACCTAACAGAAGCGCCGATGCCGTGGCAATCAAGGCCACCACCACCAGCACTTCCAGCAAGGTGAAGCCGCGATGCCGAAGCAGTGCCAAGCGATGCATCACGGGCGGCGCGCGAAGATGTGGCGGATCAGGGCTTCACGATATCGGCAGCCGTGCTTTCGCCACCCGGCTTGCCATCGCTGCCCAAACTCACCAGCTCGAATTCGCTGTTGGTGCCGGGCGTGCGGATTTGAATGGGGCGCATCCACGGATCGCGCAGGTCTTCCACTTTGCGCACATATGGACCCAACCAACCCGAGACGCCGGGGCTCGTCACCAGTTGATCTAAGGAAGACGGAATCTGGCCCGTGTCCATGCGGTACTGCTCAACTTTGGCCGCCAAGGTTTCCAGCTGCGTCTGCGCGAGCTTCGCATTGGCCTGATCGCGGCCGCCAAAGATTTGCCCCGCTGCAAAGGCCACGATCATGGCAATGATGCCCACCACGATCAGGATTTCCATGAGGCTGAAACCGGCTTGCGCCGAACGGGGGGGCATCGCGCGCATCACATCACTCCTGCACTGTTCGTTAGTTGGTAGATCGGCACCAGCACCGCCATGATCACGATGCCCACCAGCAGGGCCATCAGCACCGTGACCAAGGGCACCAGCGCGGCCAGAGCGCGTTGTAGCGCGCGCTGTGTTTCCGCATCAAACGTGTCGGCCACTTTCAGCAGCATGGCCGACAAATCACCGGATTCCTCGCCCACCTGCACCATCTGGACCGCAAGGCGTGGAAAGAGTTTCGTGCGCGAGAGCGCGAAGGCCAGACCTTGGCCGGTCTTCACGTCCTCGCTGGCAGCCTCGAGTGCGCCACCGAGTGCGTGGTTATCCACCACTTGGCGTGCAAGACCCAAGGCCGCAAGCAAGGGCACGCCATTCCCCAGCAAGGTGCCCAAGGTGCGCGCAAGACGCGCCGTTTCGTAGCGCGCCAGCAGCGAACCCAACTTTGGTCGCGCCAAGAGCCATGCATCCAAGGCGGCACGCTGCTGCGGTTTGCGCAGTTCGCGAAAGGCGACCACCAGCGCCAGCAGCAAGGCCATGAACAGGTAAATGCCATAGCTACGAAGCGCCATGCCCAAGCTCAGCACCACGGTGGTGTACCAGGGCAGAGCAATGTCGGTTGTGGAGAGCAATTCATTGAACTGCGGCACCACCACGCCCAGCAGAAGCACGCACACCGCGGCCACCATCACCACCAGCAGAGCCGGATAGATCAAGGCAGAAATGACTTGCGCACGCAGCGCCGCCGCACGCTCCAAGTAATCGGCCAAACGCGCGAGTGCGGGCTGCAGGCCACCGCCGGCTTCACCCGCGCGAACCAAGTTCACGTACAGACGCGAGAACAAGCCGTGCTGTTGCTCCAGCGCCGAAGACAGTGGCAAGCCGCCGCGCACTGCATCACGCACACGCTCAATCACGCGGCGCGACTCGGCGGATTCAGGTAGATCAAGCAAAGTGCCCAGCGCACGATCCAGCGCCTGGCCCGCGCCCAACAAGGTGGCCAACTGCTGCGTGAATTGCAGCACTGCGGCATCGTCAAACGCCTTGCGCCGAAACAAGGCCGCCAAGCCCGCACCGGCATCTTCGCCAACGCTGCTGCCCACTTCGATCGGCAAATGACCCTGCTCTTGCAGGCGCGCGATCACGTCTTCCACGCGCGCAGCCTCCATGCTGCCGGCGAGCGTTTCTCCGGCGGACGACAGGGCTTTGTAGCGAAACAGCGCCACGACCTCAGGCTTCCTCAGTCACGCGCAACACTTCTTCAATCGTGGTCTGCCCGGCCAAGGCCTTCGCCAAGCCGTCTTCGTACATGGTGCGCATGCCATGCGCGCGAGCTTCGCGCTCGATATCAGCACTGGTCGCGTGCTGCATCACCAAGCGACGCAGCGCGTCGTTCACCACCAGGAATTCCATGATGGTGGTGCGCCCCAGATAGCCGGTCGGCGTGAGCGCCGAAGGCCGCGCGCGATACAAATACACCGCACCTTCGGGCTGGAAGCGACGCAGACCAAACTTCTCGATCTCTTCCGGCGAAGCCTCGTAGCGCTCGGCGTGTGTGGGCTCCAAACGACGCACCAAACGCTGCGCCAAAATGCCGTTGATGGTGGAGGTGAGCAGGTAATCCTCCACGCCCATATCCAGCAAACGCGTAATGCCACCCGCCGCGCTGTTGGTGTGCAGAGTGCTGAGCACCAAGTGGCCGGTCAGTGCGGACTGGATCGCGATCTTCGCGGTTTCCAGATCGCGCATTTCGCCGATCATGATGATGTCGGGGTCTTGGCGAACAATGCTGCGCAAGGCCGTGGCGAAGTCCAAACCAATCTGCGCCTTCGCCTGAATCTGATTGATGCCCTCGATCTGGTATTCGACCGGGTCTTCAACGGTGATGATCTTGACGTCGTCGGTGTTGAGCTTCGACAACGCGGTGTACAGCGTGGTGGTCTTGCCCGAGCCGGTGGGGCCGGTCACCAGCAAGATGCCATGCGGCTGGTCGAGCACCTTCATGAACTGCGGCAGGAACTCGTCGGTGAATCCCAAGCGATGGAAATCGAATACCACCGACTCACGATCCAGCAAGCGCATCACCACGCTCTCGCCGTGCTGCGTGGGCACAGTGCTGACGCGCAGATCAAGCTCCTTGCCCTGCACGCGCACCATGATTCGGCCGTCTTGCGGCAAGCGACGCTCGGCGATGTTGAGCTTGGCCATGATCTTGATGCGCGAAATCACCGCAGCGGTCAGGTTGGCCGGCGGGCTTTCGGCATCAATCAACACGCCGTCGATGCGATTGCGCACCTTCAAGCGATTCTCAAACGGCTCGATGTGGATATCCGAAGCGCGCGTCTCGACCGCACGCTGGATGAGCAAGTTCACCAAGCGAATGACCGGCGCTTCAGAAGCCAAATCACGCAAATGCTCGACGTCGTCTTCTTCGCGTGACTCATCGCCCACGTCCTCAACAAGCGTGCCTAAGGCACTGCGGCCTTGGCCGAAGTAGCGCTCGAGCAGATCACTGATTTCGGAACGCAGGCCGACCGCCATCCGCACATCGCGGCCCGTGGCAAGGCGCACGGCATCGATCAGATACGCGTCCTGAGGGTCGGAGCACAGCACCGTCACGCTGTGCTCGTCTTCGGCGACGGGGCACAGCACGTGGTGCTTCAAGAATTTCAGCGTCAGGCTCACGCCCTGCGGCGGCGCTTCGGGGCAATCTTTCGCCGACATGAGCGGAAGATGCAGCACCTCGCTCAAGGTCTCGGCCATGTCGCGCTCCGACACCATGCCCAGCCGCACGAGCAGGCTGGCCAAGCTTCCGCCCGTCTCGGCGCGCAAGCGCTCGGCACGGGCCAGGTCGGCATCTTTTAGACGGCCGCGAACGGCCAAAGCCGCCGCCACGCGCGCATCACAATCGGGCGCGGTGTCGGCATCGGGGGTTGCCAAAGCAGCAGGTTCGCTCATGCCCTAAGGGTAGCAGGCTGCGATGGCGCCTTCGTGCCTTAACGGCTTGCCTGCCAAGCGGTCTGGACCTCGACCGCAATGCGTCGCTCGGCCTCGTCCCAACGCTCCGTCCGGCGCTTCAGGCCTTGGGCTGTTCCCCAGCGAGGGTCAGTCGCCTGGGCTGCCGCAAAGTACTTCACGGCAAGGTCTGCCTTGCCCAAGCGCCACAGTGCGAGCGCATAGGTATACGGCACCCATTCCGGCTGCCCGCCGTGCGCGCGCTCCGCAGAGCGCCAGCGGTAAAGAGCCTCCGCGTCTCGCCCCATACTCCAAAGTGACCAGCCGAAGTACCACTCGATGCGCCTGCGCAAGAATGGATCGACATCGTCGCGCGCGAGCAAACTCTCGTAATCGGCGATGCTGCCTTCCACCTGACCGACGCGCGCACGCTGGAACGCACGCTCCAAACGCAGCTCCACATCGTCTGGCCGCGCTGCGAGCGCACTGTCTGACCACGCGAGGTACAGAAGTGGATCGCCCGCAATGCCAGCCGCCTGTGCGGCGTAATCCGGATCGATGTAGCGCGGATCGGGCATCAACGCATCAATCGCGCCTGAATCTAAGGCAGGCAGTGAGGCTGCGCCTGCCGGAAGACTCGCTTGCTTCGAAGTAGTGCTCGCAACGTCGACCGGCGCAGGGCTGCATGCAACCAACAGGCAGGCGACGAAAGCGAGCGCAGTCCGTGTCACGCGACAAACACCCGCGCATTGCGGAACACGCGCATCCAAGGCGAATCCTCGCCCCACTCCGCCGGGGCCCAACTCATTTGCACACTGCGGAACACGCGCTCGGGGTGCGGCATCATCAGGGTGGCACGACCATCACGCGAGGTCAGGCCGGCAATGCCGTCGGGCGAGCCATTCGGGTTGTCGGGGAACTGCTGCGTCATGCGCCCGTCGCCATCGACATAGCGCAGGGCCACGGCCGCCGACGTCCGGTGGGCTTCATCACTGAAGCGTGCGCGGCCTTCGCCGTGCGACACCACGATCGGAATGCGCGAACCGGCCATGCCGGCAAACAGCACCGACGGCGATTCTTCGATCAGCACCTGAGCCACGCGGGCTTCGTACTGCTCGCTGCGGTTGCGCACAAAGCGCGGCCAGTGCTCGGCACCGGGCACCAGATCCTTCAACTGCGCCAGCATCTGGCAACCGTTGCAGACGCCCAAACTGAAGCTGTCGGAACGCGCAAAAAATGCAGCGAACTGATCACGCAGATTGCCGTGGGTCAGGATGGAGGTGGCCCAACCGCGGCCGGCACCCAGCACGTCGCCGTAGCTGAATCCTCCGCAGGCCGCCAAGCCTTTGAAGTCGGCCAAGCGCAGGCGACCCTCAATGAGATCGCTCATGTGCACATCGACTGCCGTGAAGCCGGCACGATCGAAGGCCGCAGCCATCTCGATCTGTCCGTTGACGCCTTGCTCGCGCAGCACTGCGACGCGCGGGCGTTTGCCCGTCGCGATGTAGGGCGCGGCAATGTCTTCTGCGGGTGCGAAACCAAGCTTCGGCTGCAGGCCACGCTCTTCGAAACGACGTCGAGCCGCCTTTTCTTCATCGGCGCAGCCAGGATCGTCACGACGCTGCTGCATGGCGTGGCTAGTGGCCCACCAAGCATCGAACAAGGCCTCCCACGACCACTCGGCCAGCACTTTGCCTTCATCGCTCACGCGCACGCGCGGCGAAGCCACCGGCTTGCCGATGCGCTGCGCACACTCGGTGAGGTCGTGGCGATTCACCAGATCAGCGAAAGCAGCGCGGTCTTCCACGGCCACCTGCACCACCGCGCCCAGCTCTTCGGAAAACAGAGTGCGGAACGGGTCGTCGCCCCAGCCATCCAAGTTCAGATCAAGGCCCTGATGGCCGGCGAACGCCATCTCGCAAAGCGTGGCAAAGGCACCACCATCGCTGCGGTCGTGATACGCCAACAGCAGACCGTCGCGCTGTGCGTCCTGCACCAAGGTAAAGAAATCCCGCAGACGCGCCGGATCATCCAGATCGGGCGGCGTGCCGCCCAGCGCGCCGTAGCACTGCGCCAGAATCGAGCCGCCCATGCGCTTTTTGCCGGCGCCCAAGCCAATCAGCCACAGCTCAGATTCCACGCCGCGCTTCAGCTCCGGCGTCACCTGCAAACGCACATCGACCACGCGCGCGAAAGCGCTGATGACCAACGATACCGGCGAAACAGATTTCTGCGTTTCGCCATTCGCCTGCCACTGCGCCTGCATCGACAGCGAATCCTTGCCAACGGGAATCGACAAATCGATGGCCGGACACAGCTCCAAGCCCACGGCCTTCACCGCATCGAACAACAGCGCGTCTTCGCCGGGATGCCCTGCCGCCGCCATCCAGTTCGCAGAGAGTTTGATTTCCTCGAGCGAGCCGACAGGAGCAGCGACCAGATTGGTGATGGCTTCACCGACGGCCATGCGCGCCGAAGCCGCCGCATCGAGCAAGGCCAGCGGCGTGCGCTCGCCCATCGACATCGCTTCGCCGGCATAGCCGTGGAAATCGGTGAGCGTGATGGCGACATCGGCGACGGGCAACTGCCACGGTCCGACCATTTGGTCGCGCGCGGTCAGGCCACCGACGCTGCGGTCACCGATGGTGACGAGGAAACTCTTGCTCGCCACCGTGGGGTGCGAAAGCACGCGCAAGCCCGCCTCATGCAGATCGAGCGCCGTGGTATCGAGCTTCGGCCAACGCGTCGCAGCAACATGCTGCGTGTCGCGGAACATCTTGGGTGCCTTACCGAACAACACGCTCATCGGTAAATCGATCGGGCGGCTGCCATCGGCGGCTTCCAGCACCAGCACTTCGTCGTTCGTGGCCACGCCTACCGCGGCATACAGGCAGCGCTCGCGTTTGCAGATGGCATCGAACAGGGCCAAATGCTCGGGCGCGATGCCCATCACATAGCGCTCTTGCGATTCGTTGCACCACAACTGCATTGGCGACAGCGACGGGTCGTCGCTCGGAATCTTCGCCATTGCGATACGACCACCCAAACCGGCGTCGTGCAAGAGTTCGGGAATCGCGTTCGACAAACCGCCCGCGCCCACGTCGTGGAAGGCGCGAATGGGGTTGGCGTCACCCAAGGCCACGCAGCGATCAATCACTTCTTGAACGCGACGTTCCATCTCAGGGTTGTCGCGCTGCACCGAGGCGAAATCGAGATCCTCGCTGCTCTGGCCCGAGGCCAAAGAACTCGCCGCGCCGCCGCCCAAACCGATCAGCATGGCGGGGCCACCAATCACGATGACCAAATCGCCATCGCGCAAGCCCAGCTTTTTCACTTGCACGCGATCAATCGCACCCAAGCCGCCGGCCAACATGATGGGCTTGTCGTAAGCGCGCGTGAGGCCCGGCGTTTCGGTGGGCATCTCAAAGCTACGGAAGTAACCCGCCAGCGCCGGGCGTCCGAACTCGTTGTTGAACGCTGCAGCACCCAGCGGACCGTCGCGCATGATCTCGAACGCGGGCGCCATGCGCGGGTTCAAGGAACGTGATTGCTCCCACGGCTGCGGAGCCCCTGGAATACGCAGATGCGAGACGCTGAAGCCGGTGAGGCCCGCTTTCGGCTTGCCGCCGCGGCCGGTCGCGCCTTCGTCGCGAATCTCGCCACCCGCGCCCGTGGATGCGCCGGGGAACGGCGAGATCGCGGTCGGGTGATTGTGGGTTTCGACCTTGATGCAAAACGCGCTCGGAAACTCCGCCGAAGCCACGTATTCGCCGCTATCAGCATCGGGGCGGAAACGACGCCCCGGATGACCTTCGACCACGGCGGCGTTGTCGCTGTACGCCGTGAGCGTGTGCTGCGGCGTCGCTGCGTGCGTGGCCTTGATCATCTGGAACAGCGAGTGCGATTGCTCCTCGCCATCAATGGCCCAACGCGCATTGAAAATCTTGTGGCGGCAATGCTCGGAGTTGGCCTGCGCAAACATCATCAGTTCGGCATCCGTGGCCGCGCGACCCAGCGCCCCATACGCGTCTTGCAGATAGCTGATCTCGTCCGCCGAAAGCGCCAAGCCGAGGCGCGTGTTGGCTTCGGCAAGATCCGCCGGTGCGATGCGCTCGATCTCGCCCTTCGGCGGAACCGCAAACAGCGCGCCTGCGGCGTCGAGCGAATCCACCAGCGATTGCGTCATCGGGTCATGCAGCGCACGCGCCAAACGTCGTGCGGTGTCGGCATCGGAAGGCCAGTTCGCCAAATCAATGCGGAGACCACGCTCCACGCGAGTCACCGGCTGCCCAGCGCCACGCAGAATTTCGCCGGCTTTGCTGGCCCAAGGCGACAGAGTGCCCAAGCGCGGCAAGACGAAGCGGCTGGTGGCCCCTTCGGCAAGCGGCGCAAACGCCACGCATCCTTCAAGAATTGCGCCGATCGCGCCCAGATCGAGTTCCGCGCCCTCACGAGGCTGAACCAGATACACGTGGTGGGTTCCCAACACCTCGATCGCAGGCGCAATGGCCTTCAGATCAACCAACAGGCGGTGGAGGCGAAAGGCGGAAAGGGCCGGCAGGCCCTCGAGCACGATCATGGACCATCAATTCCGGCGAGGCGGGGCGCGAATTCTAGCAAAGCCCCCCGCCCTGAACCCCGTGGGACGAGCACATTGCTGCACTCACCCCTGCGATCAGTGCCTCAGGGCTGGGCGCCCGCCGCCTGCGCGGCATTCGCTTCAAGGGCCTGCAGCATGCGCTGGGGCTCCAAATAGCCGCCCAATTGCGCGCCATTGGCGGCATACACGGCCGGGGTGGCGTTGACGCCCACTTCTTGGCCCAGGTCGTATTCGTCGCTGACCGGGTTCTCACAGGTGCCAGCCGGCAGGGTTTTGCCCGACTTGGCATCGGTCATGGCCTGGCGAGGGTCTTTCGCGCACCACACCGCCACCGCCTTGTCCCAGCTCTCCGAGCCACGACCCGCGCGCGGGAAGAACAGGTACTCCACCGCAATGCCCATCGCGTTGTACTCGGCGACGTGCTGGTGAAGCATGCGGCAGTAACCGCAATCGATATCGGTAAACACGGTGACCGTGTACTTCGGATCGCGCGGCGCAAACACGATGCGACGGCTGGTCGGGATGGTCTTCAACTCTTCCACCCGAATATCGTCCATGGCCGAGTCGGTCACGTTGCGACGCTCTTTCATGTCGATCAAGGCGCCGTCGAGGATGTAGCGGCCGTCATTGCTGACGTAGATGACGCGACCGGCCACCACCGCTTCGGTAAAGCCCGCAATCGGCGCGGGGCGCAGACGGCGCACTTCGGCCGACGGGAGTGCCTGAGTGAGAGTGGCGCGCACGGCTGCCTCATTCGGCACTGCGGCCGATGCCGGGGCGGGCGCAGGCTGGGCGCAAGCCGCCAAGCTGAAACTGAGGGAAACGAAAAGGGCGGCGCGACGCAGCATGGTCATTCCTGCAGAAAGGGGTGGGGGTGGCCTGAAAGCCAAAAAGCGGCGTATTGAAGCACAAGCCTATGCCCTAGACCGTGAGCCGCCCGCGCAGTTCCCACTGCCTCACTAGCCGCGTGGATGGTGGGCCGCGTGCAGGCGCTTCAGGCCTTCCCGGGCCACATGCGTGTAAATCTGGGTGGTGGACAGGGAGCTGTGCCCCAGCAGCATCTGCACCACGCGCAAATCGGCGCCACGGTTGAGTAGATGCGTGGCAAAGCTGTGCCGAAGCCCGTGAGGCGTCACGCGAGCCGGGTCAATGCCCGCCACCGCGGCCAATGCCTTGATGCGGGCCCAGACGTGTTGCCGGGTGTGCGCCTCGCCCTTGCTCCCAAGGAAAAGGGCGCCAACGCTGCG
>JAIXVL010000148.1 GCA_027483045.1 Lysobacteraceae bacterium | reverse complement strand
CGAGGTTTTTCTTCCACAGCTGAGTGATCAAGACGCGAATGTTCTTGTAGCGCTCTGGGGGCAGCACCTCGACAATCTTCGAAGCAGTCTCGTCAATGTTTCGGCGCTTGGGCGTGGCGTAAAGCGCACCACTGGGGTCGATCACCGCGCGTAGCACGGGCCTTCGGGCGTCGCTGGTGCGGCGCACGCACACACCCACCTCACCATTGGCCAGCTTCACCACAGTGCCAGGTGGGTACACCCCCAGTTGCTTGATGAGGAGTTGCACCAAGCGCGTGTCAAAGCGCCCCGTCTGGTTGGCGTACAGCTCGCGCAGCGCGTCTTTTGCAAGGAACGCCGACCGATCCGCTCGCGGACGGAGCATGGCGGTAAAGACATCGGCCAGCGCCACAATTCGCGCGCCCAAGGGAATGGCCTCCCCCGCGAGGCCCAAGGGATAGCCCGAACCATCAAGCCGCTCATGGTGCATGGCCACCGCGCCCAGCCATTCTTCATCGTGAATCCCAATCTCTCGAAGGACCGTGCTGGCGAGCTGCGGATGCCCGGCCACAAGCTCGCGCTGGCGCTCGTCGAGAGGTCCGTCATGGATAGAGAGCTGGTCGTGCTCTTCCACCACCGCCACGTCCAAGGTCAGTGCTGCAGCCATCAAGCTGATCTGCCGCTCGCGCGAAAGGCCTTCGGCCACCGCAAGCAGCTTGGCCACGGCCGCCGCATGCAGGGCACGTTCCGATAAGGAATGGGTAATGGCCAGCAGGCCCTGCACGCCGAGAAACTGGTCCTGATCGCGATGGAACAACTCGTTCAACCAACGCACCACCGAATCCAAGTCATTGGTGACCGTGTCTGTGGGCACATTGATCAGGCTTCGAAGAATGCGGTCGATTTGCTCGACCAGAATTGCCAAGCGCCCCTCGGCAGAGCTTTCGCGCTGAAGTAGTTCGTCCGCCGCGTCGGCAGACGACAGTGTGGCCTCGACGGCCAAGGGCGTCAGGATGAAAAAGCCGCGCTCCAGCAATCGACCCAGTACGGCGTCGTTGGCGATGACCTTGCCCTTCTGCAGCAAAATCTGGCCGCTGCGATCGACAATGGCGACCTCCAGCCGGTCGCCGATCTTGAGCCCCAAAGCCGAGGCAGGTTGAAGCTCCATGCGAGCTCCTTTCTCGGATGCGTCAGCACTTGGACCTTATTGCTAACCCCGCATGAGCGCTGGGTCAAGGAGCAGTGCACCTCGATCTCGAGAGGGCGAATTCGCGGCGGTAGTCTCGCGGCCCCAAACCCGTGCGCCGCACCAGTTGCCGATGGAAGTGGCCCAAGGTCGGGAAACCGCATCGCCGCGCGACCTCGGTGATCGACCGAGACGACTGCCGAAGCAGCAGGCAGGCCTCGGCGATGCGGACATCGTTGACGTAGACGGAGAACGGCCGACCCACGCGCCGCTGGAACGCCCGACTGAACGAGGCCGGCGCAACGCTGAGGCGGCGTGCGCCTTCTTCGACGCTGAGCGGCTGGGCGAAATCGCGGTGGATCCACGCCAGAACACGACCGAGACGTGCGTCATCGTCCGGCGACGAGGGTGTCCGACCACTTGGCGCGAGCCGCACCACGCCCTCCGTTGACGCCGCGATGCGGCCGAGCAAAGACAAGGCCCGCCCGAGTCGCTCCAACCCCTCAATCGCCGACAAGGCCTGCAACTCGGCGATGACGGTTTCTCGCAGCGCACCGTCGAGCACGGCAGGACGTGCGCCTTCCGCCAACCAGCCGGACAGGCCGCGTAGCTCGGGAAGCGCGCCCAAGGCCAGCGGCACCAGCAGGTGAAGCACACAGGCCGAAGCCGTCTCGCCCTCGCCGCGGCTCCACCAGACGTGCGGCACCTGCGGCGGCACCAGCACCACATCGCCCGCGGCGAAGGGCATCACCTGGCCGTCGATCACGCGGACGCCGGCCCCTTCGCGGATCCACGTGAGCTCGAGCGCCGCGTGGTGGTGGTAGTGCCCGTCGAAGCGCGTGCGGGCCACGTCCAGCAGGTGCGCCGTCGCGATGTCATGCGCAATGGGTTCCCGTGAAGGCCGCATGATCGGTCCTCGATGCCTGAATCGGCACAGTATGGGTCATCCCACGCAGCAGAAGGGTGGCGGGCCACCGCCATCCTGTCGCGGTCTTTCTGATTCTGTCGCCGATGCCGCCCATGTCCGCAGCCCCGCCCGCCGATCCCAACGCAAGCCCATGGTGGCGCGGCGCCGTGATGTACCAGGTCTACCTGCGCAGCTACGCAGACGGAAACGGCGACGGCATCGGTGATCTGCCCGGGTTGATCGCCCGCCTCGACCACATCGCCTCGCTGGGCGTGGATGGGATTTGGCTCGGGCCGTTCTACCCGACGCCCGACCGCGACTTCGGCTACGACGTCAGCGACTACCGCGCGGTCGATCCGCGCTTCGGCACGCTCGAGGACCTCGACACCCTGCTGCGCGAAGCGCATGCGCGTGGGCTGAAGGTGATCGTCGACCAGGTGTGGAGCCACACCGCCGCCGAGCACGCATGGTTCCAGGAAAGCCGCGCCTCGCGCGACAACCCGAAGGCCGACTGGTACGTCTGGGCCGATGCCCGCGCTGACGGCAGCCCGCCGAACAACTGGCAGAGCTGGATGGGCGGCCCCGCCTGGCGCTGGGAACCGCGGCGCAGCCAGTACCACCTGCACAACTTCCTGCCGACGATGCCCGACCTCAACCTGCACCACCCCGAGGTGCAGGCGGCCATCCTCGACGTCGCCGACTTCTGGTTGGCGCGCGGCGTGGACGGCTTCCGGCTCGACACGGCGAATCTGTATTTCCACGACCGGCAACTGCGCGACAACCCGCCGCTGCCGCCCGAACGGCGCGGCAGCAGCCCGGTGACGATGCAGGAGCATCGCCACAACGCCGACCAGCCCGAGACCCTGCCCTTCCTCGAAGCCCTTCGCCGTCGGATGGACGCACACGGCGAGCGCATGGCCGTGGGCGAAATCGGCGGCGCGGCGTGGGATGCGCGCATGGCCGAATACACCGAGGGCGATCGCCGCCTGCACACGGCCTATTCCTTCGCCTTCCTCGGCCCGCGCCCGGCACCGCGTGAGATCGCCGAACGACTGCAGGCCTGGACAAACCGCAGCGGCTGGCCGAGCTGGGCCTTCTCGAACCACGACGTGCCGCGCGTGGCCACGCGCTGGTCGGGTGCGCATGGCAAGGCCTTCGACTTCGGCTTGGGCGGCGGCGACGACCGCGCCCTCGGCGACATCCCGCCCGCGACGTGGATGGCCCTGCTGCTGGCGCTGCGCGGCACGGTCTTCATCTACCAGGGCGAGGAGCTCGGGCTGGACGAAGCGGTCGTGCCCTTCGAGCAGATGCAGGACCCCTTCGGCATCGCGCATTGGCCGCTGGTGACGGGCCGCGATGGCTGCCGAACGCCGATGCCCTGGGCCGGCGACGCGCCGCACGCCGGATTCAGCGCGCACGCACCTTGGCTGCCCGTGTGGCCCGCGCACCGCGAGCGCGCGGTCGACCGCCAATCCGCCGAACCCAATTCGATGCTGGCCACCACGCGCCAGCTCATCCGCCTGCGCCAACAACATCCCGCGCTTCGTGTTGGCGAGCTCGAGGTCGCGCACGTCGATGACGATCTGCTGCACCTCGTGCGTCGCGCGGGCACCGCCGAGATGCATGCCGTGTTCAACCTCGGCGGCACCGCCCGGAGCTTGTCGATGCCCCGCGCCGACACCCGCACGCAATGGAGCGGCGGCGCTCGTCCCACCCCCACCACCCTCGACCTGCCGCCGGGTGCGGCGTGGTTTGGACTTGGAGACTCCTGATGCACTGGCTTGATGAACCCGCAACGATTTCCGACACCGACCGCGCGGCCTTCGAACGCGATGGGCATGTGACCCTGCGCGGATTGATGCCCCCGCAGGAACTGGCCGCCATCGGCCGCGAGATCACGCGGCTGACCCTGGACCTCAACACCGAGCAGCGTTCGCTGGAGGAGCGCGACACCTACGGCCGCGCCTTCCTGCAGGTGATGAACCTGTGGGAGAAGAGCCCGCTGGTCGGGCGCTTCGTGATGGGGCAGCGTCTCGCACGCGTCGCCGCGCAGCTGCTGGGCGTGAAGGGCGTGCGCCTCTACCACGACCAGTCGCTGTACAAGGAGCCGAACGGCGGCCACACGCCGGCCCATGCCGACCAGTACTACTGGCCGCTGGCGAGCGACCGCACCGTCACTGCGTGGATTCCGCTGCAGGACGTGCCGATGGCGATGGGCCCGCTGGGCTTCTACAGCGGCAGCCACGTGGTACCGGAAGGGCGCGACATTGGCATTTCCGACGCCAGCGAAGAAGACATCCCCGCGCACATGGCAGCACTCGGCCATCCCTACAGTTGCGCGCCCTTCGCGCTTGGCGACGTGAGCTTCCACCTGGGCTGGACCTTCCACCGCGCCGAACCGAACAGTTCGGATCGGCCGCGCTCGGTGATGACGGTGATCTTCATGGCCGACGATATCCACCTGCTCGATGCCCTCAATCCGATCCAACAGAACGACCGCGACCAGTGGTGCCCCGGCGTGGCCACCGGCGCACTCGCCGATTCGCCGAAGAACCCTGTGATCTGGTCGGCCGCGTGACGCCAGTCCGCCTCATCGCGCAGGCCACGCTCGAAGGATTGCCGCGCGACAGCCTTGGCGCCCGCGAGACGCGCGAGGCGCAATGGGCGATGTTGCCCGCGCAGGGCATCAGCGGCGTGGTGGCGTGGTCCGATTGGCCGGCCATCCGCGCTGCGGTCCTCGTGCCGCACGCGATGGGCCGCATCGATTCACCCGATGACGCCGAGGCCCTGGTCGCGTCGCATGTCGATGCTGGCGTGGCCAGCACCACCCTGCATGTGGGCACGGCATTTGATGACGACAAGGCACTCGACCGATTCGCCGGCGCCCTGCTCGAAGCCGCCGCGCGCCGCGGCCACACGGTGCTGGTGGAAACGCATCGCGCCACCGTGACGCAGGACGCATGGCGCACGCTGCGCTGGGTCGAACGCTTCCCCGATTTGCGCTTCTCGCTCGATGCATCGCACTGGGTGGTGGGCGGCGAGCTCGATTACGGCGGCGGGTTCGCGGATCGCCTGCCTCTTCTCGACCCAGTGCTGCGCCGCAGCCCGATGGTGCAAGGCCGCATCGCCAGCGGCGGCGCGATCCAGGTGGCCGTGGACGATCCCGGCCCCTGGCAGACGCATGCCATCGCCTTGTGGACGCGTGCGTTCGCACTGCGTCGTCGAGAGGCACCGAATCAAGCCATCACCTTCTGCCCCGAACTCTTGCCGCATGTCGCCGGGGACGCGTGGTTCGGCTACGCACCGGTGCGCCGCCGTGCCGACGCGCCATCGGGCCTTGAGGAAACCACCGACCGCTTCGCCGAAGCGCTGCATCTGTTCGAACTCGCCGATGCCTGCGCGGCATCCGCCGTCGATTTTCCCTTGGAGCCCCGCCGATGAAGTGCCTTGCCGCGTTCTTCTTCGGCCTGTTCGCCGTCGTCGCCTTCGCGAGCGATCTTCGCCCCGGCAGCATCGATGACGTCGATCCGCGCATCGGCACGAAAGGCACGGGCCACGTCTTCCCCGGCGCGTTGGTGCCCTTCGGCATGGTGCAACCCGGCCCCGACAACGCCGACGAAGGCTGGAGCTTCAGCAGCGGCTACCAATACGACGCGCCGCGCATCCTCGGCTTCTCCAACACGCACATCAGCGGCGCAGGCATCCCGGAACTCGGTGATGTGCTGTTGATGCCCAATGGCGCGACGCCGTGGACGATGGCGAGCACGAGCTTCGACAGCGGCTACCGCAAGGCGACCGAAGTCGCGCGGCCGGGTTTCTACGGCGTGCGACTCGACGAGCGCGCGGTGTCGATTGAACTGACGGCCACCGAGCGCGTCGCCCTACAGCGCTACACCTTCGATCGCGGCGGACGTGTGCAGGTGCTGGTCGATCTGCAGCACCGTTTGCACTTCCAGCCGGGACCGCGCGTCACCGCCGCGAGCTACGCGCTGACATCGAACGGCCTGCGCGCCACCGTGCATTCGTCGAATTGGGTCGAGCGTCAGGCCAGCGTGGCCCTGCGCTTCGATCACCCCATCACTGACTCGCAGGTGTTGCCCGCCCGCGAAGGCGAGAAAGCGCCGCGCCTACTGCTTTCTTTCGAGCTCGGTGAGCGGCGCACGCTCGAAGCGCGCGTCGCGATGTCCACGGTCGACGAGGACGGCGCCGCGGCCAACCTCGCGACCGCCGACGACCTCGACTTCAATGCTGTGCAAAGCAATGCGCAGGCCGAATGGAACGCGCTGCTTTCCCGCGTCGCCATCGACGCGCCGGCCGAGCAGCGGCGCATCTTCTACTCGGCGCTTTACCGCAGTCTGATGCACCCCTCGCAGATCGCCGACGTGGATGGCCGCGTGCGCGGGCCGAAGGGCGAAGTGATCGATGCGCCCGGCGGCGTGTACTACTCGACGATGAGCCTGTGGGACACCTTCCGCGCCTCGCATCCGCTGTTCACGCTGGTGGTGCCGGAACGCGTGCCGGGTTTCGTGAACACCCTGCTCGCGCACGAACGGCAGATGGGCTACCTGCCGCTGTGGACGGCGTGGGGCCGCGAGACGCACACGATGATCGGCAACCCCGCGCTGCCGGTCATCAGCGATGCGATCGCGAAGGGCTTTCCGGGCATCGATGCGGAAGCGGCCTTCGCCGCCATGCTGCGCACCAGCACGGCCGAGCGTCCCAACGCACCCGCATGGGCGCAGCGCAGTTGGGCCATGCTCGATCAGTACGGCTACCTGCCCTTTGACCGCGCGCCCGGTGAATCGGTGAGCAAGACCGCCGAGTACGGCTACGGCGACGCCGCCGTCGCCGAAGTAGCGCGTCACCTCGGGCGGCTTGATGAAGCAGCGCGCTTCGAACGCCGCGCCGCGTCGTGGACGGCCCTCTTCGACTCGGAGACGCGCACCCTGCGCGGTCGCGACAGCACCGGCGCGTGGCGCACGCCCTTCGATCCCACCGAAGCCACCAGCCCGATGAACAATCCGGGCGATTTCACTGAAGCCAACGCGTGGCAATACACGGCGACGCCCGCCCTGCATGATCCGGACGGCTTCCGCGATCACCTTGGCGGACGCGCCGCGCTCGAGGCGTGGCTGGACACCTTCTTCTCGCTACCGATGCCCGACCCGAACAAGCACCTCGGGCAGGAAGCAATGATCGGCCAGTACGCGCACGGCAACGAACCCAGCCACCACATCGCCTGGCTCTACGCGTGGACAGACGCGCCGACCAAAGGCGAGCAACATGTGGCCGACATTGCGCGTCGCTTCTATCGCAATGCACCGGAAGGCATCGTCGGCAACGACGACGCCGGCCAGATGAGCGCGTGGTACGTGTTGGCCACACTCGGCCTCTACCCGAGCCGCCCCGGCCACGCGGAATGGACGCTCGGCGCGCCGCTGGTGCCACGAGCCCGCATTGATGGCGGTCGCGGCGGCGCGACGTTCGGCATCGCCACGGCGAGCATCGACGCTCCGCGCATTGATGGCCAAGCCGTGCCGCGCACGGGCGTCCCCGATGCGCGTCTGCGCCATGCGCGCCAACTCGAATTGCCCGACCGGAACCTCGCCCGATGACACCGCCGATGTCTTCACCTGCTCGCTCTCGGCGCATCGCACGAATCGCCACCGGAATCGCGGCAGGATTCGTCTTGGTGCTGGCCGTGACGTGGCTGGCGGCCAGCGCCTATTTCTCGACGCTCATCGCTCAGCCATCTTGGCGTCGCCCTGATCCCATCGCTCACGCGCAGGCGATCGAAACGCTCCGCTCAGCGGCCGAGGGTTCCGCTTTCGAAGCAAGCACCGCCGACGGCCTCGTGCTGCGTGGGCTTCATCTGCCCGCGCGTGCGGCGAACGATCGCTTCGTGGTCATGCTGCACGGCTACGGCGGAAATCTCCTCGAGTACCAAGAGCAGTACGCGTTCTGGCGCGATCTCGGTTTCGACGTCTTCCTGTTTGACCAACGCGGCAGCGGTGCAAGCGATGGAGATTTCCTATCGGCAGGCCTGCTGGAGAGTACGGACCTTCTGGCGGTGATGGCGCAGGCCCGCAAGCTCATGCCAGCGGGTGCAAGCGGTGGGGTGTACGGCCGCTCTGGTGGCGGCGCGACGGCCGTGATGTACGCGGGCCAGGGCGGTGACGCGGATTTCCTCGTGGTCGACTGCGCCTACAGCTCGTTTTCACAGCAGCTGCTGGATCGCCTGAAGGCGGACTACGGCCTGCTTCCGGAGCCGCTCCACCTTCCAATGCTCGACACCACTCTGCTCTGGGTTCGCGGGCGTTTCGGCATCGACCTTGCTCAAGCTGAGCCGCTTCAGGTGGCACCGGCGATCCGCTTGCCCACGCTGTTCGTCACCACCGAGGAAGACACTTACGTCAACCCGCGGATGACACGCGACCTGTACGCGGCGGTCGTGGCGCCGAAGCATCTTCGCGTCTTCCCGACCGGCGGGCACGGCGCAGCGATGCACGACCACGCCGGCGCTTATCGTGACGAAGTGACGCGTTTCCTCCAGCGGTACGTCGGATTGGAGCAAAGCCCATGACCCTCGCTGCAATGCGTGAGTCGCAATGCCGCTTATCCAATGGCTTCCTGATTCTGCTGAGCCTGCCCACGGCGGCCATCGGCTTCTGCCTGTCGTCCGCCGTCGCCTCGACGACTTGGCTGCTCAGCACGCGCTACGACCTGCACCTCGAGAACATCGCCCTGATCTGGCTGATGGGGCCGCTGATGGGCCTGCTCGTGCAGCCCATCGTCGGCTGGATGAGCGACCGCACCTGGTGGCTGGGCGGGCGTCGGCGCCCGTACCTCATCGCTGGCGGCACGGCCGGAGCACTGGGCACCTTTGCCCTGCTGCATCTCGATGCACTGGCCGCGGCATCCGGTTTGGGCCTGATGACCGTCGCCGTGTTCGTCGTATTGGTGAATGACCTCGCCACCAACGTGACGTTCAACCCAGCGCGATCCCTCGTGGCCGACCTCACGCCCGAGGGCGCGCATCGAACGCGTGGTTACGCGTGGATGCAGGTGGTGTCCGGCGTGTTCGGCATCAGCGCGTACCTGGTCTCCATCGTGTTCGGCAACGAGGTGCTGCTGCTCACTACGGTGGCGGTGACCTTCTTGCTCACCGTGATCCCCGCCCTTTTCATCGAGGAAAACCGCACTGCCGCGCCGACTGCGCTCACACCGGAAGTAGACGAACGCGGTGGCCTCTCGACCTTCAAAGCCCTGTGGCCGATGGCCGGCTTCGCACTCTATGGCGCCTACGTGGCGGTGGATCGCAGCCTGCTGGACCACGCGCTATCGGCTGTGGCGCTGCCCCTGTTCATCGGCGTGCTCGTGCTCGGCATCGTGTGGGGCGCGACACGCGTGTGGCGCGGGCGCATTCGGCCCTCCGCGAAGCATCGACTCGGCACCGTGCTGCTCGCGCATGGCTTCGCATGGCTCGGCGTGCAGGCCCTGTTCGTGATGACGTTTTTCTACGTGCGCGACGTCGTGGTCGCCGGTGCCCAAGGCCCGCTGATGGCCGATGCCTTCTACGCGATGTGGAGTGATACCGCGCCGGTCGCCGCCGACAGCGCCGGGCGCGTGCTCTCGGTGGGCTTCCTGCTGATGAACGTGGTCGGCGCCTTGCTTCCCGTGCTGGTGCTGAAGCCGCTGTGCGAACGCTGGGGCAAGGTCGCCGTGCACCGTGCCGCGATGGGAAGCATGGCAATCGCCTTTGCGGCCATCGCGCTGGCGCCGCCCACCGAGGCCTTCTACTACCTCGGCATGCTGCTGTGTGGCATTGGCTGGTCGTCGCTGATTTCCATCGTCTTCGCGATCTTTTCCGAGTCGGTGGACAGCCGTCAGATGGGCATGAGCATGGGGGTCTTCAACTCCAGCCTCGTGCTGCCGGCGCTGGCCGTTCCCGGGCTGGTGAAGGTCACCGAAGCCCTCGACCTCGACCGCGGCGTGTTCCTGTTGTTCGCCACCAGCCTGCTGCTGTCCTTCGTGTTCTGGATGTTTGTCACCGAACGCCCGCCCTACCACCCAACGGAATCTCCCTGATGAACGTCGCGCTTCGAGTGTTGCTGCGGGTCACGCTCCTGCTGCCCGGCTTGGCCATGGCGGCCCAGAACGATGCGGTGCGCGCCTTCCCGCCTTCGTGGTGGGTGGGCATGAAGAACCCCGAGCTGCAGCTGCTGGTTTCCGGCCCGGGAATCGGCGCCGATGCGCTGACGGTTGAGCTTCCGGAAGGCGTCGTTCGCATCGGCGATCGCGCGCTGGCCAGCCCGAACTATCGCGTCGTCGATCTCCGCATTGATCACGCCGCGAAGACCGGCGACATCGTGCTGCGCTTCAGTGGCAGCAATGGCGAACGCAGCGTCCTCGTGCCGCTGGCCACACGCCGCCCGGGCAGTGCCGAGCGCGAGGGTTTCGGCCCGAAGGACGCCATCCTCAACCTGATGCCCGACCGCTTCGCGAACGGCGACCCGACGAACGACCGCGTGCCCGGCATGCTGGAAGCCGCCGAACTCGGCAACGGTGCCGCGCGACAAGGCGGCGACATCGCCGGCTTGGCGAATTCACTCGACTACATCGCCGGCATGGGCTTCACCATGGTCTGGCCGACGCCGGTGGTGGAGAACAACCAGCCCGCGTACTCGTACCACGGCTACGCCATCACCGACCTCTACCGCGTCGACCCGCGTTTCGGCAGCAACGAGGACTACCGCGACTTCGTCGCGAAGGCGCGCGCCAAAGGCGTCGGCGTCATCCAGGACATCGTCCCGAACCACATCGGCCACCATCACCCCTGGGCCAATGACCCGCCCACGCCGACCTGGATCAGCAACGGCAATCAATTCATCGAAACGCAGCACGGCCGCACCGCCGTCACCGACCCCTACGCGCCGAAGGTCGACATCGAGAACTTCCAACACGGCTGGTTCCACACGACCATGCCCGACCTCGATCAGCGCGACCCGGTGCTGGCGCGCTATCTCGATCAGAACGCCATCTGGTGGATCGAGTACGCCGATCTCTCCGGGCTGCGCGTCGACACCTACGGGTATTCGGACACGGCGTTCCTGCAGGGCTGGATCGGCGCCATCCTGCGCGAGTACCCGCGCTTCACCATCGTCGGCGAGGAATGGAGTGCAAACCCCGCCGTCGTTGCGCATTGGCAGTTGCCTGGCGTGGATTGGGCGGGCGAAGTGCCGGGCACGCCCAGCCTGATGGACTTCCCGCTGAGCGAAGGCATCCGCAAGGCGCTCACCGAACCCGAGGGCTTCACCACCGGCATGGGCCGCGTGCACGAAATGCTCGGCAATGACCGGCTGTATGCCGATCCGTCGCGCCTCGTCGTGTTCGACGGCAACCACGACAAGCCGCGAATCTTCAGCGTGCTGCGCGAAGACACGGCCGCGCTTCGCGTGGCCCTCGGACTCGTCGCTACCCTGCCGCGCATCGCGCAGTTCTACTACGGCACCGAAGTGTTGATGACCAGCACCGTCGAGCGCGACGACATCGCCGCGCGCCGCAACTTCCCCGGTGGTTGGTCCGGCGATACCGCATCTGCGTTCACCGGAAAAGGCCTCACCGCGGAACAGCGCGCCATGCAGGACTGGATGCGCCGCCTGCTGCGCTGGCGCGCGGGATCGAAGGCGATCAGCGAAGGCCGCTTCCTGCACTACCAGCCACGGCAGGGCGCGTACGTCTACTTCCGCCGCGCGGACGACGAGGCCGTGATGGTGGTGGTGAACCGCGGCAGCGCGCCCTTCGTGTTCGAACGTGAGCGTTTCGAACAAGGCCTCGAAGGCGCGCAGAAGGCAACGGACGTTCTGGAGGACACGGCCATCGACCTCAACGCGAAACCAAGTTTCGCGCCGGGCACGATCCACATTCTTCGGCTCGCGGAGTCAGGCCAATAGCGGGCCTGACGCGCAGAGCTACGGGCAGGGCTTCAAGGCTTCCCCCGCGGCCCCCTCAAAGCGGCGCTCGCGAGGAGAGGCTGAGGCCTGCCCTTCCAGCGTCCGCAGCGCCACACAGGCACCCGAGCGGCTTGGGCGCAGCGTGGCTTCCTGGCGCAAAAACGCCCCATCGCGATAGGCCATCGAGGCGCCGTCATCGTCGTACAGGGTGCCCGTAGCGCGCCCTTCCGCGTCGGGATACGCGCGGAAAACGATGGGCTGCGCCGCCATTTCGCCGGTGTGTTGCACCACCGGCTGCAGTGCAATCACGCTGCCCGCGCGCACAAAGATCGGCAGGCTGTCGAGATAGACCTTCACCTTGATGTTGGTGCCGCCTTCATAACGCTTGCCCGTCGCAAAGTCGTACCACGCGCCCTTCGGCAGATACACCTCGCGCTCGGTCACGCCCTCCACCAGCACGGGTGCCACGAGCAGATCGGTGCCGAACAAGAACTGATCGCCGCGACCATGCGTGTTGCTGTCTTCGGGATACTCGAGCATGAGCGGCCGCATCGGCGGCAAGCCCGTGCGGCTGGCTTCTTCCACCACCGTGTAGATCTGCGGCAACAAGCGGTAACGCAGCTCGATCGTGGCCTTGTTGATCGCGGTGTATGGCGGGCCAAAGCTCCACGGCTCTTGGTCCGGTGTGGCTTGCTCCGTGTGGCCACGATAGAACGGTGAGAACAACGCCGCTTGCAGCCAACGCGTAAACAACTCGCCCGAGGGATAGCCCGAGAAACCGCCCACATCAGCGCCAATGAATGGGAATCCCGAAAGACCGAAGTTCAAGAGCATCGGCAGCGATTGCTGCAGCGAGGCCCAGTCCGCGCGGTTATCACCAGTCCACACCCACGCATAGCGCTGGCCGCCGGCAAACGTGGCGCGCGTCAGGACGAAGGGCCGCTCTTCGGGCTTAAGTGCTCGCAAACCTTCATAGGTCGAGCGCGTGAGTTGCATGCCGTAAATGTTGTGCACTTCGGCGTGATCGGTGGGCTGGCCCTCGTGATCATGGCGCGCATCCAAGGCCATCGAGGAAGCCGGGCGGTTCCATACCGAAGGCTCGTTCATGTCGTTCCAGATGCCAGCAATGCCGATGTCGGTGAACATCTTGTGCTGCTGTCCCCACCACGCCCGCGTCGCCGCTCGTGTGAAATCAGGGAACACACTATTGCCCGGCTTGTTCGGCGCATTGATCGGCCACACCGGTCCTTCAAACAAGGTGCCATCGGGGTTCTTGACGAAGTGATCGCCCGCCACGCCTTCATCGAAAATGCGATAGCCCGGTTCTTTGGTGGGGTGCGCATCAAGAATGGTGACGACGCGAAAGCCTTGCTCACGCAAATCGCTCACTAGCTTGGCCGGATCGGGGAAACGCTCGGCGCTCCAAGTAAACGGCTTGAACTCATCCTGATAATCGATGTCGAGCCAGAGCGTGTCGGCAGGCACTTTCTCTTGGCGAAACGTATCGGCCAAGCGCCGCACGCGATTCTCGGGGAAGTAGCTCCAACGGCTTTGGTGATAGCCCAGCGCCCAGCGCGGCGGTAGTGGTGCGCGACCTGTGAGTTGTGTGTAGCGCTGCACCACATCGCGCGGGTGCGGGCCAGCAATCACGTAGTAATCCAATTCACCACCATCGGCACCAAAGCTCAGCAGACTGCGGCGCTCACGGCCGATATCGAACGTGGAGCGGTGCGTGTTGTCGAGGAACACGCCATGCCCCCTGCCCTCGCGCAACACCAGATAGAAGGGCACCGACACATACAGCGGATCGGTGGAACTGTCGTAGCCGTAGGTGTCGCTGTTCCACATCACGTAGTGGTAGCCGCCGAGCGCCCAGCCGCGCTTGTTGAACGCGCCATTTTTCTCGCCGAAACCGTAGAGATTGTCGGTGTCGGCCAGCGTGGTCCACGCCCTTACCGCCTGCCCATCGTGGGCCATGCCGCGACCGGGATCATCGGCCTGAATCACCCGACCCTCCGCATCCTTGATGGTCAGACGGAACGGATTCGCTTGCACTTCCACTCGCAAGGCCGAGGTGGTGATGACGCTGCCCGTGGCTTCGGTTTCAAAACCGAAGGTCTGCGATCCGAGTGCGCGATTCACTACCGCATCGCTGTGGTCGCGACCAAATGCGGTTGGGGAGAAACGAACACGCACCACTTCAGGCGAAAGCACACTGATGGCCACGTGCTCCTTGCCATTGCTGAAGGTGACAGTGCTGCCCTCGCGCTGCACCTGCGGCATCTCCTCCAGATGACGCCATTGCGCCGAAGCGATTGCGGGAATCAGCGCCAGCGTGGCGTAGGCAGAGGCCATTCGCTTTGTGACTGAGGATGTGGGCGTGATGCTCGGCGTCATGGCAATGGCTCGCGACTGGAGTGAGAGAGCGGCGCCCGCAGAGCGCTCGCTGAAGGTTGTGGCTCGCGATCAAGCGCGCCGGATTCAATGAAGTCTTCAAGCACGTTCAAGCGGTGCAGAACAGGCCAGCCGCCTTCGGGGGCGACCGGCACCGTCGCCAGCCGCCATTCCTCAGGTGCGTTACCAGCGCGCCACGACACGGTGAGTGGCGTGTCATGCAGCACAAGATCCTGCGGCGCGTCGCCCGGCTTGGCATAGGGTGAGAACATGCGCAGCGTTACCGGCGACTCGCGTGCTTCAAAGCGCCAACGCACAAACTCACCGTCGCGGCGAATGCTCAGCCGCAGCGGCGGGCCATCTCCGAAGGGCAATTGCGCCTGCACGTTCTTCCATGCCGACGGAAGCGCAGGCCGAAACTCCAGAACACCATCGAGTAAGCGTGGGCGGAAGCCTAGATAGTCCTGCACTGCATTGCGCACGAACTCGGCCGTGCTCCAACTCTGCGCATACGTGCCGGATGGGCGCGACTGACCATCGGTGCCGGGAACGGCATCGACCAACTCCGACAAGTGGCCGGGTGCATCGTCTTCAAGAATCTGCCTTGCTAACTCAAGGCTCACGCGATAGGCGGCGTCCTGCTGTCCGAACTTCGCCATGGCGCTGATGGCCGGCCCCGCGGTCCACGCCCACACCGTGCCGTTGTGATACGCCGCATCTTTGTGATGGTGCGCGTCATCCACGTGGCGCGGATGAAAGCGCGCATCGCTGGGCGCAAGCGACATCGGCCCCCAGGGCAACAGCAGGCCTTGCACAGCACGTTGCGTGGCAGCGCGTTCGACTTCGGCAGGCAACAACGGAAAGCGCTCCGGCATCGGCGGCACCGATACGACCATCCACGCATTCGGTCGAAGACTGAAATCAAGGCGACCGTCAGACAACAAGCGATCGGCCAACTGCCCGTCATGCCAGTAACGTTGCAGCAGCGCGCGACGCACGCGCTCGGCCATGGCCGCGTAACGCTGCGCCTCTGCAGCATCACCGGCACGCTGCGCCAGATCCGCACCAATCACCAAAGCGGTGTGCCACAGGGCTTGAATCTCAATCGCACGATCTCCGCGCGGCGACCATCCACGGCCACCACGAATGCGGGCGTCCATCCACGTGTCGGCCTCGGCATGGCGCAACAAGCCCTCTGCATCCAGATGTGCCTCCGCGCCTTGCACATAGCGAGCGATCAAGCCACGCAGCGCCGGCAAAGAACTGGAATCACCGTTGGCCTGTGCCGTTTCCCACGCTGCGCGAATCAGCCATGGGGTGCCATCCACCGTGTTGTAGAGCGTGTCTTTGGCCGCCGCCACGCGATTGGGAATTCGCCCTTGTTCGGCGCCCGCCTGAGCGTTTTGCCGCGCGGCGAAGGCGTCGATCACGGCCCTTGCGTCGCCAAACTGCCCGGTCACCAGAAAGGTTCCCGGCAACGCGATGAAGGTGTCGCGGCCCCAGTTATCACGAAACCACGGCAGGCCCGCCCACAGCCCTGGGCCAAATTCCTGCGTGTCGAAAACCGAATTACTGGACTGGGCCCACACAAACGCTGCATCGAATGGTGCATCGCCCGTGTGGAGCTGCAGAGCATTCAGCGCTGCACTGCGCTTCGCCACTTCAAAGGCCCACACATCGGCACCCAGATCGCTATCGGCGTCAGCCTGAAGGGCCGCAATCTCGGACTGCGCCTGCGCCGGTGTAGCCCCGAAGCCCAGATGCACGATGAAGGATGAGGTCGGTTCCAGGGGCTCGATCCACAACGCGGTCTTCGAGAACGGCCTGAGCGCCTCGGGCAAGTCACGCGAAGCTGCGGGCAACACCCTAAACGGCGTGTTGCTGCGCAGCGCCATGTCACCGCCATCTTCTCCCGGCAACACAAGCAGCGCTGTGTGTCCCTTCTCCCCTGCCGCCACACACAAGGAAACGACCGCACGACCGGTATGCAACAGAAGGCCCTCCGACGCACCACTCTCCGCATAACTCAACTCGTGACCCCACGGCCGTAGCGTGTCGCTGGCAGCTTGCGAGCGCAGCAATACGGCGCCATCCACGGCCCCCGCAAAGCCTAGAAGCAAAGATAAATCACGCTCGCCACTTGGCGAACGCATGCGGTAGCCAGTGCCGCCCGTCCACGAATACGAACGACCGTCGTAATCGCCGCGTACCTGATCGCCCAGAACGATGCGCGCGCCAACACCCTCCGGCCCGGCGGTACGCGACAGCAAAAGTTGCGGCGCAGCATTTTCGGAACTTTTCGGCGGCGCACAGGCATGCGCCAGCGGCACGAGCAATGCCATGACCACCGCCAATCTGCTGCACTGCCGCATTTCCAGCCCTCTCGACGCCGCACGCTGTCGTTCCCGCCCGATGCTACCGACTCCACCCAGCTTCCTTGCCCGAGCGCATACGTATGCAATGCACGCGCTGTAGGGAGAAGCCCACTAGCATGCAAAGCCTGACGGATTGGGAAGCTTCTGATGCTTGTGCTCTATCGCGCTGCGCTCTTTGTTGGTCTGGTTGCGGTTTCCACGCCCGCATTCGCGCTTCTTCCACCGGATGATCGCCCCGCCGATTGCCTAGCGGAATCCTTGAGCCGCGTGATTCATCCGTGGGCACCAAACACCCCCACCCACCAACGCGCGGCATGGCTGGATGGCCATCGACTGCGCTGGGCCGCACCAGAAGGCACGCAACGCGTTGTGCTGCTGATCTCAGCGTCGGCCGCCATCAATGTGGAAGTGGGCAAGCCGCTGGCTTGGGACCAAAGCAGTGTCACGCTAAATCCGATCACAACCACTGCGCCCGACGATCTGCGTTTCAGCCATGTGCCCGGAACCGTGTTCGCGCTGGAAGAACCACTGGCGCCGGGACGTTGGGGCTCGCAGATGCAAGTGGCGGCGCTCGACGCACAAGGCGTGGTTTTGGCCAGCACCGGCCTGCAGTTGGCCGGCGCCTTGGATGCCGTATTCGCTGCGAAGGCCAAAGACATGACTTTGGGCGCAGAGGCTTCGAACTCGGGCACGCGCTTCGCACTATGGGCCCCCACGGCGCAGAACGTTTCCGTGTGCCTGTACGAAGGCGACGACGCGCGAGCCGAGCTGCTCTACCCCGACCTCGCCAGCGGCGTGTGGTCGCTGAACGTTGAAGGCATCGGCGCGTCACAGCGTTACACCTATCTGGTGGATGTGGTCGTTCCTGGCCTTGGTGTGGTGCGCAACCGCGTGACAGACCCGTACTCCCTTGGCCTAGGCGCGAATTCGCAGCGCAGCGTGGTGCTGGATCTCGACGACCCCGCCACGCAGCCTGAGGGCTGGGCCAACGACCAACGCCCCAACACCGTCAAGGCGCCGACCGATCAGGTGATCTACGAACTTCATGTGCGTGATTTCTCGCGCGACGACATGAGTGTTCCAGCACCCCATCGCGGCAAGTATGTGGCCTTCACATCACGCAATTCGCGCGGCATGGTGCATCTCAAAGCCTTGGCAGAAGCGGGTGTCACCGACATCCACCTGCTGCCCACTTACGACCTGGCAACGGTGCCCGAGCAAAACTGCATCGAGCCCTTGATTCCGCGCCAAGCGAAGCCTGACAACAACGTGGCGCAGTCGGCCATCAGTCCATTCCGCGAAACCGACTGCTTTAACTGGGGCTACGACCCGTGGCACTACACCGTGCCAGAGGGCAGTTACGCCACAGATGCCGACAACGCCGAACTGCGTGTGCGCGAATTCCGCGCCATGGTGCAGGCTCTGCATCACGCCGGGCTGCGTGTGGGTTTGGATGTTGTTTACAACCACACCATGGCTTCGGGCCAAGACCGGCAATCGGTGCTGGATCGCATCGTGCCCGGCTACTACCACCGGCTTGATGCCGAGGGCGCAGTCACCACATCGACCTGCTGTGCCAATACCGCCACCGAGGCGGTGATGATGGCTAAGTTGATGATCGAGTCGTCCGTGGTGTGGGCGCGCGATTACCGAGTGGATTCTTTCCGCTTCGATTTGATGGGGCATCAGCCGAAAGCCGCGATGCTGGAGCTGCAAAAGGCGGTTGATGCCGCTGCAGGCCGTCGTATCGACTTGATCGGCGAAGGCTGGAACTTTGGCGAAGTGGTGAATGGGGCACGTTTCGAACAAGCCTCGCAGCTCTCGCTCAATGGCAGCGGCATCGGCACCTTCAGCGACCGCATGCGTGATGCCGCGCGCGGCGGGCGCGCCGGTGATCGCGGTGAAGCGCTGCATGCACAGGGCTGGCTCTCGGGCCTGCACATTGCTCCCAACGCACAGAATGTCGGACGTGATGCAACAACCACGCTCGCTGAGTTGGCCGCAGCAGAAGACTTCATCCGCATCGGACTCGCGGGCAGTCTTCGCGATTTCACGATGCAGGGCGCCGATGGAAAGACACGGCGGTTGGCCGAGTTCCCCTACGGCGACCAGCCTGCGGGCTATGTGAGCGCGCCGGGCGAAGTGGTGAACTACACCGAGAACCACGACAACCTCACCTTGTTCGACAGCAATGCGCTGCGCCTTCCACTCAACACCAGCGCGAATGAGCGTGCGCGGGTTCAGGTGCTGGGCAACGCGCTGGTGCTGCTCTCTCAAGGCATTGCCTACCTGCATGCCGGGCAGGAGATGCTTCGCAGCAAATCGCTCGATCGCAACAGCTTCAACTCCGGCGATGCGTTCAATCAGTGGCGCGCAGACCTCGAGACCAATACGTTTGGCGTTGGCCTGCCTCCCGCCGAAGACAACGAGCACAGTTGGCCGCAAATGGCCGCCGTGCTTGCCCGAGCAGACGCCATCGCACCCACTGCAGACGACATTCGCTTTACCTTCGAGGCAACGCAAGATCTGTTGCGTATTCGCGCCAGCAGCAGCTTGTTTCGCTTGCGTACTTCGGCGGATGTGCAGTCGGCGCTTCGCTTTGAGAACACTGGGCCGAATGCGACGCCCGGCCTCGTCGTCGGGCATCTGAACGGCGAGGGTGTGGAAGGTGCCAACTTCTACGAAGTGCTTTACGCACTGAACACCGCGCCAGAAGCGCGCACGCTGCTCCTGCCCTCGCAGCGCGGCAAAGCGTTTGCGCTGCACCCAGCCATGCGCGATGAGGGCAGCGACCCGCGCCTGCGCGATGCGAAGTTCAACAGCTTGACCGGAGAACTTCAGGTGCCCGCGCGCACGGCCGTGGTCTTTGTTCTCGAATGAGGTGCTGCTGTGCACAGCGCCGCGATGAATACGTATGCAGCTACGCCCTTTGTCCAAGGTCACATTGGCTGCAGGTGAATACGATTGCAGCAGCATCGCTTGGAAGTAAGGCCCCTTAAGCTCCCGCGGATGAAGACCTCTGAACTCCATGCCGTTTCCTCGCCCACCGCTTTGGTGTCCTCTTTCCGCGCGGCGCTTGCCATGAGCGCCTCCGAAGCGAGCGACGCGCACGCCGCACGCACCGCACTCCGCGCCGCAGCGCAGGTGTGCCTGCCGGTGCTCAGCAAGCGCTGGGCCGCCACGCAATTGGCCGATGCGCACCGCGCGCCAACGCAGCGCCGTGTGCACTACCTTTCGATGGAGTTCCTGATGGGTCGGGCCCTGCGCAATGCGCTCGCCGCCATCCAACTGGATGCCGAGCTACAACGCGAGCTTTCGGAGCACGGCCCTTCCTTTGCTGATCTTCTGGAAGCGGAACCCGACGCTGCACTCGGCAACGGTGGCTTGGGTCGTTTGGCGGCCTGCTTCCTCGATTCATTCGCCGAAGTGGGCTTGCCCTCCTTCGGTTACGGCCTGCGTTACCGCTACGGCATGTTTGCCCAAGGCACGCAGGATGGCTGCCAAGTGGAACAGCCAGATGATTGGCAGCGTCACGGCGCACTGTGGGACTGTGAGCGGCCTGAGGTGGAGTACGTGGTGGGCTTTGGTGGTCGGGTGGAAAGCGATGGCGCCGGTGGGCGGCGCTGGTTGCCCGCCGAGCGTGTACGCGCTCGCGCGTTCGACTTCATCGTTCCCGCCCACCACCATGCGCGCGTGTCGACGCTGCGCCAGTGGCAGGCCAGCGCCGAGCAGCCCATCGACTTCGCTGCCTTCTGTCGCGGCGATTACGCCACGGCGGGCCGCCGCCAACTGGAAGCCGATGCGCTGAACTGGGTGCTTTACCCCGACGACAGCACCGACGCCGGCCGGGAGATGCGCTTGAAGCAAGAAGCTCTGCTCGTCAGCGCTTCGCTGCAAGATTTGATTGCTCGCCACATTGCCGAAGGCCGCTCGCTCGACGATCTGGGCCAGGGCAATGCCGTTCATTTGAACGACACGCACCCCGCCTTGGTGCCCGCTGAGTTGATGCGCTTGTTGGTCGACGAGCATGGCCTGTCGTGGGATGCCGCTTGGGCCATCACTCGTGAGGCGGTGTCGTACACCAACCACACCTTGATGCCCGAGGCCTTGGAGACTTGGCCGGTGCGCATGTTTGAAGCACTGCTGCCGCGGCATTTGGAAATCATCTACACCATTAACCAGCACTTCCTCGACGAAGTGCGCACTCGCTTCCCGGGCGACGATGCTCTCGTAGCGCGCGTTTCTTTGGTGGATGAGCAGCATGGTCGCCGCGTGCGCATGGCCGCGCTCGCCGTCGTGGCTTCCCATCACGTGAATGGCGTGGCGAAGTTGCACTCCGACTTGATGGTGGAAACCATCTTCGCCGACTACGCCAAGATCTATCCCGACCGATTCCTCAACGTTACCAATGGGGTGACGCCGCGACGTTGGTTGCAGCAGGCCAATCCCGGCCTTTCGACACTGCTCGACGAGACCTTGGGCAACGGCTGGCGTAAAGACCTGTCGCAGCTTTCGGGCCTGCGCGCGCATGCCGATGATGTGGCCTTGGGTCAACGTTTGGCTGCAGTGAAGCAAACCAACAAGCGCGCACTCGCTGAGCGCATTCGCCGCGAGCTGGGCATCGAAGTCGACGCCAATTCGCTGTTCGATGTGCAGATCAAGCGTATCCACGAGTACAAGCGTCAGCTGCTCAATCTTCTGCACGTGGTGTCGCGCTACCACGCCATGCTGGACCAACCCGAAGGCCCCGATGGCCAGGGCTGGACGCCGCGCACCGTGATCATCGCGGGCAAGGCGGCGTCGGCGTACCACACCGCCAAGCAGATCATTCGTCTTGCACACGACATTGGTCGCGTGATCAACAGCGACCCGCGTTTGGGTGGAAAGTTGAAGCTGGTCTTCCTGCCGAACTACGGCGTGAGCTTGGCCGAGTGCATCATTCCTGCGGCGGATTTGTCGGAACAGATTTCGACCGCCGGCACCGAGGCTTCCGGCACCGGCAACATGAAGTTCGCCATGAATGGTGCGCTCACCATCGGCACCTGGGATGGCGCGAACATCGAGATGGCGCAGGCCATCGGCGAGGACGATCTTTTCATCTTCGGTCTGCGCACCGAGGGTGTCGCAGAATTGCGCGCTCTGGGTTACGACCCGCGTTGGATTG
>JAIXVL010000084.1 GCA_027483045.1 Lysobacteraceae bacterium | reverse complement strand
ACGTTGAAGTCGAGGCGGTTCACCACGGCACTGCCCACCAAGGTGGGTGCGGCGCCGGGGGTCCAAGTAAACGTGAGCGGCACGACCTTGCTCAAGCCTCGCAGGCTGAGCGTTCCATCGGCCACAAAACGGCCATCGGCCAACTTGCGGAATCGCGTCGCGGTGTAGCGCGCTTGCGGCGCGGCCACGGCGTTGAAGAACTCGCTGCCCAACAGGGTTTCGTCGCGCTCTTCGTTTTCAGTGTTGGCCGAGCCCAATTGAATCACCACATCGAAGCGGCTGCCCGGCAAGTTCTGCGGGTCGAAGCGCAGGTCTGCGCTGAATTGCTTGAAGCTGCCGCTGAACTCTTCGCCGTCGTAACTGGTAGCGAAACTCAAGGTGGAGTTCGCAGTTTGCGTCCACGCGGCAGCACTTTGAGTTGCTGCTACAGCAGCGGGTGCAGTGGCTGTTGCTGGCGCAGTGCGCGCAGGCGTTGCCGCCCATGCCGAAGCGGTGAGTGCAAGAACGGCGGCAGCAGTGAGGGAGAGCTTCATCAGAGAGGTTTCCGTAGCAGGGGGTTTACGCGCGCGGCTTCATCCAAGGCGCCATGCGCACGAGGATGTTGTCGCCCAGTTTGTAGTGGTGCCAAAAGGCTGCACCCGCATGCGCCAGCAGTAAGGCGAGCAGGGCATACACGCCCCACTCGTGCGCCAGTTGTGCAGCGGCTTTCAATTCTTTATCCACCGCACCGGCACGGGCCATCACGGTGAATCCAAACCACGGCGTCGCAAAGTTCGAGGCCCAGTTGTACAGCCAACCGCTGGCGGGAATGGCGAGCATCAGCGCGTACAAACCGGCATGCCCCAAGTGCGCGGCCCAGCGTTGGCTGGTCGGCATATCGCTGGGCAACGCGGGCGTGGGTTGCAGTACGCGCCATAGCAAGCGCAGCGCAGTCAGGCCCAGCACCGTGAGCCCAAAACTTTTGTGCAGCAGATACACATCGCGCTTCAGCGGCGTGTTGGGCAGTTCATCCATCAAGAAGCCCACAGTGACGAGCGAAAGAATCATCACCACGGTGAGCCAATGCAGGGCGATGCTCACGCTGCCCCATCGTTCAGTGCTGTTGCGAATCGGCATGCTCAGGCTCCGGTGCTGTGGTGGCTGGTTTGGGCGAATTCGTTGGTTCTGCGGCGGCGTCGTTGGTGCCGTTCGTGTTGCTGGCGCGTTGGCGCGTGGCTTCCACTTCAATTCGGAAGCGAACCACAGGGCCAATCAAATTCGGGAAATCATCCAAGCCGAAATCGGCGCGCTGCAACTCCCCGCTCGCGGAAAAACCCACCGTACGCCGCAAGGTGAGCGGGTTTCGACGTGCGCTGTTCAGACGCACCTCCAGCATGACCTCGCGCTCCAAGTCGCGCACGCGCAACAGGCCGAAGACGCGTGCGTTTTGCGCATCCACAGCTTCGACGCGGGTGGAGCGGAACTGCAGTGCAGGAAAATCTTCGGCGTTAAACCAGCGCTTGCCCAGCATGGTGGTGTTCCACTCCGCATCGCCGAAATCGAGCCGTGCAGTAGGCAAGGTGACTTCGACCGAGGCCGTGCTCCAGTCCTCCGGGTCGAAGACTAAGCAGCCTTCGGGGGCTGAAAGCGTGGCCATGCTGCGCGAGAAACCGGCGTGCTCCACATCGAACACCACACGCGAATGCACCGGCTCGATGCGCCATTGCGGCGGCGTTTCGGCCGCCCAAGCCAAGGGGCTGAGCGATGCGCAAAGCAGGGCGATGAGCAGATGTTGGGCCATGGGGGCATTCTAGGACGCCCCGGCGGGCCGTCTGCCGCTTGCCCGCGCAATGCAGTGTTGCGAGCATGGGGCTGCCCTCGCTCCAACCCCCGGAGAATCACGGTGTTCATGGATGACATCTTTCAACCCGCATTGAAGCGGATCGCGCGTGTCAGCGCGGCTTTGGTATTCGCCTTGCCCTTTGCTTTTGTGCAGGCGCAGGCACTGCCCGAAACCCCGCAGTTCCGCCGCATTACCGTGGAGCAGGGCTTGCCCTCCAGCCGCATCAATGCGCTGGGCCAAGACCGTGCGGGCTATCTGTGGATGGCCACCGATGACGGCGTGGCGCGCTTCGATGGCGTGGATTTTCGCGTGTGGCGTTACAACCCCGGTGTCGTGAACGGCATGCAGGGCAACTTGGTGAACACCCTGTACGTCGACCGCAACGACGATGTGTGGTTAGGCGTGTCTAACGGCGGCTTGGCGCGCATCGATGCGCAGCGCGCGGCGGTTGAGGCGATTCCAGACGAGCGCGTCCCGGGCATGAAGGACGGCGAAGTATGGGCCATGACCGAGACCAATGACGACCGTCTTTGGTTCGCCACGTTCGGCTCGGGCCTGTACTCGCGCGATTCTTCGGGTGCCTTTGTGCACCACGGTGCCGTGCCCACCGGTGCGAATGGCACGCCGCAGCCCAAGCTCATCAGCTTGGCCACCGACCGCGATGGGGTGTTGTGGATCGGCACGCTCACCGGATTGTCGCAGCGCATTGATGAGCAATTCGAGCCGGTGGATGCGGGCCCACTTGATCGCGAAACCATCATGGGTTTGTTCCCCGAAAGTGACGGCACGCTGTGGATCTCCACGCGTACGCAGCTGTGGCGGCGCACGCCGCAAGGCCGCTATGAACTTTCGCCCTGGGCCGAGCAACTGGCTGGCCTGCGCGTGCACGGTGTGCAGCGCGATGGCCGCGGTGGCCTGTGGCTGCATACCTCGCGCGGCCTGTTCTTTGATGGCGGGCAGGGCCTGAAACGTTTGCCGGCCGTCGAAGCCGCCGAGGGCGACTACCAGAGCATGCTCATCGACCGCCAAGGCAGCTTGTGGTTTGGCGATGCCGAATACGGCTTGGTCTGGCTGTCGAGCTACTGGCGAAGTTTCGCCACCTTCTCAAGAGCGGGTGTGGCGGGCATGGCGCTTTCGATGCGGCAGGCGCTGGCTTTGGCGCAGGCGCGAGATGGCAGCCTGCTTCTCGGCGGTGATGATGCTCATGTCGATCGCATTGCCGCTGACGGCCGCAGCGTGCAGCGCGATGTACTGCCGAAGGCCCTGCTCGGTGAGGCGCGTGTGCTCAGTTTGCTCGAGCGAGACGATGGCAGCCTCTGGGTGGGCACCAATCGCAATCTGTTGCGTCGCGATGCGCGCGGCGCGTGGCAACAATGGGCCCGAGAGGGCGCCGATGCCGTGCCTGCTGGGCCCATCGACCTGATGGTGTCCATGCCGGACGGCAGCGTGTGGGTCTCGTCGTATGGCGGCGGCTTGCAACTGCGCTCGGCCGATGGCCGCGTGTTGAAACAGGTCACCGAGACCGATGATTTAGGCCTGACCGAGCCCGATGCCGAGCAATTGCTTCTGGGGCCGGATGGCGCCCTGTGGCTGGCCAATCAGCAAGGCGTGTTGCGTTGGAACGGGCAGCGCTTTGAACGCATGACGCCGCCCAGCGCAACGGAAGTGCAGGGCATGGCCTTCATCAATGCGCAGCAGCTTTGGACCTACCGTTTGGGCGTGTTGGAGCGCTACCGCGTTGAGGCTTCGGCCTTGGTGCTGGAACAACGCGCGGACGTTGGTGACGACGGCTTGCTTGCAGCCGAAGTCGGCGGCATCGCCTTGGACGCCGCAGGGCGCGTGTGGATGACTTCGACGCGCGGCCTGATGCGCTACGACCCGGCCACGCGCAGCACCCGTTTGTTTGGGCCGGGCGATGGTTTGGCCGACCGCGAATTTGGTTTGCGTCCGCCCTTGGTGTTACCCGATGGCCGCATTCTTGCGGGCACGGTGAGTGGGGCCGTGTTGTTTGACCCAATGAGCGTTGCGCCCGATTCGCGGGTGCCCGATTTGGTCATCGAGTCCATTGCCGTGCGCCGCGCCGAAGACTTGGTGGCGCTCAATCCCGAAGCGCCCATCGTGTTGCAGCCCGACGACCGCGACTTGCGTGTCGTGGCGCGATTGATGTCGTTTGCCGACCCCGCAGCGCACCGCTATCGCTTTCGTTTGCACGGTTACGACCCGGACTGGGTGGAAGTGGGCGCGACCGGCGAGCGCTTGCTGCCACGCCAGTCACCGGGCGACTACCGTCTGGAAATCGTGGCTGCGGGTGCCGATGGCCGTTGGGGTGATTCCACATCGCTGCAAATCACCGTCATGCCGCCGTGGTGGCGTACCTGGTGGTCGCAGTTGGGCCTTGGCCTAGCGATCTTGATGGTGATGCTGCTCGCTGCCGCGGCTTACCGCTATCGCGTGCAACGCCAAAACGAACAACGCCGCGTGGAAGAGCAGCGGCGCATGGCACAGCAGGCTTCGGAGGCCAAGAGCACGTTCTTGGCCAACTTGGGCCACGAGCTGCGCACGCCGCTTACGGGCGTGTTGGGCATGGCCGAGCTGCTGCTCAAAGACACGCTGCCCGATCTGCAAAAGCAGCGCGTGGAAACCGTGCAGCGTGCGGGTCAACACTTGCTTCGTCTGGTGAACGACACCCTTGATTTGGCTCGTATTGAAGCCGGGCGCTTGAGCCTGCACAGCGAGCCCTTCGATGTTCCCTCGTTGTTGGGCGATGTGGCCTATCTGCTACGGCCATTGGCCGAGGCCAAAGGTTTGGATTTCGAGCTGGTGCTCGCGCCGGGATTGCCCCCGCGCTTGCGCGGCGACGAAGCGCGCGTTCGGCAGATTCTGCTCAACCTCGGCGGCAACGCCATCAAATTCACCTCGCAGGGCAAAGTCAGCCTGCGCGCCAGTGCGAGCGCTGCAGGTGGATTGCTGGTTGAAGTGGAAGACACCGGCATCGGCATCACTCCTGCACAACAGAAGCACTTGTTTCAGCGTTTTGAACAGGCCGAAGGCGAACACACCGCGAAGCGCTTCGGCGGCACCGGCTTAGGCTTGGCCATCAGCCGCGAACTCGCTACCGCCATGGGTGGCACCTTGCAATTGCGTTCGCAAAAAGGCGTCGGAACCTGTTTCACGCTCGACTTGCCGCTGCCCCACGTGCAGGCCAACGAGGCGGTGGTGTCGTTGCGCCGCGAGCTTCAGAAGAACACCGGTGCTTTGCATATTCTTCTGGTCGAAGACGAACCCATCGTGGCCGAGGTGGTGGTGGGCCTGCTGACGGCGCAAGGGCACACCGTGTACCACGCACCGCAAGCGCTGGCCGCACTCAGCCTCCTCAAAACCGAGCGCATCGATTTCGGATTGCTTGATTTGGATTTGCCGGCCGTGGATGGCTTCGAGTTGGCGAGACTGATCCGGCAAAACGGATGGTCTCTGCCACTCGTGGCGCTCACGGCTCGCGCAGGTGCCGAAGCCGAACAGCAAGCACGCGCTGCGGGCATGGATGGCTTTTTGCGCAAACCGGCCACTGGCGAAATGCTGGCCGAGGCACTGGCCGGATTTCGTCGCGATTAGCGCGACGCGTCAAAGCACCGCGCTATGTCGTGGACTTTAGGCACCTGCAATGCGGTGCGCGTGTACGGCGCGCACCAAGGCCGCGACGTGCTCGGGGTTCATGTCGGGCGACATGCCGTGGCCCAGATTGAACACGTGCCCATCGCGCGAGCCGCCATTCGCTGCGGCGTAATCATCGAGCGCACGTGCCGCTTCGCGGGCAATGCCTTCCGGCGAGGCATACAGCGTGGCCGGATCCAGATTGCCCTGCAGCGCCACCTTGCCGCCGGTGCGCCGACGCGCTTCGCCCAAACTCACGGTCCAGTCGATGCCGACGGCTTCGGCACCCGACGCGGCCAACTCTTCGAGATAGGGCGCATTGCCCTTGCCGAACAGAATGAGTGGCGCGTGCTCGCCCATGGCGCCCAGCGCGCCTGCGGCATTGCCCGGCGTGCTGCCCACGGCCGCACCGCGCGGCAGGCGCTGCGCGATCTCCACCAAGTAACGCAGCGAGAACTCGCGGTATAGGTGCGGCGCCAATACGCCACCCCAGGTATCGAACACCTGCAGGGCCTGCGCGCCGGCCAAGCGTTGCGCGTCCAGATAGGCAATGACCGCATCGGTGGTCACGCGCAGCAGCGCGTGCAGAGTCTCTGGCTCGTTGTAAGCCATCGACTTGATGCGGGCGAAGTTGTCGGAGCCGCCGCCTTCCACCATGTAGCAGGCCAAGGTCCACGGGCTGCCCGAAAAACCGATGAGCGGCACGCGGCCGCCCAACTCGCGGCGAATCACACTCACCGCGTCCATCACGTAACGCAACTCGGTGCCCATGTCGGGCACGCCCAGCTTCTGCACATCGGCCATGGAGCGCACCGTGCGCTCGAACTTCGGGCCCTCACCATCGGCGAAATACAGACCCAAACCCATTGCATCGGGCACGGTCAGGATGTCGGAGAACAAGATGGCGGCATCGAGCGGAAAGCGCTCCAGCGGCTGCAGCGTGACCTCGCAGGCCAGCTCCGGGTTCTTGGCCATGGCCAAAAAACTTCCGGCGCGCGCACGTGTCGCGCGGTACTCGGGCAGGTAGCGGCCCGCTTGGCGCATCAGCCATAACGGCGTGTGGGCAACAGACTCGCGGCGCAGAGCGCGCAGAAACAGATCGTTCTTCAGCACAAAAAATCCTTATCGAGGCGCATCGGCGCCCTGCGCAAACATGACTTGAAAGCCGCGCTTTACCTGCGCATCGCGAGCGGCCTCGAAGGCCGCCACGGCTTGCTCGCGGCCCAGAAACTGCTCGCGCTTCCACGTGGCGCGACCGCCGGTCTGGCCGCTTTCGCGCAGCAAAGCCCAGCCGCCCAGCAAGTCCTGTTCAAGGATGAGCTGTACGTACTTGGGGGATTCGCCGGCTTGCGGGCGCTGTTGCAGGTAGAGGCGCATGGGGCGGCATTGTAAGCCCTCAGCGGTCCAGCGGGCTGAGCACGCCGCCGGCGCCTCGATTCAAGACGTGCGTGTAGATCTGGGTGGTCTTTACATCGCGATGGCCGAGCAACTCCTGCACGGTACGAATGTCGGAGCCGGATTCCAGCAAGTGCGTGGCAAACGAGTGGCGCAGCGTGTGGCAGGTTGCGAGCTTGATGATGCCGGCCTCGGCACGCGCGCGCTTTACGGCGAGTTGCAGCACCTTCTCATCGACATGATGGCGGCGCTCAATGCCCGTGCGCGGATCGATGGAGCGCCGCGACGCGGGGAACACGTATTGCCAGCCCCAATCCTCTGCCGCGTTCGGGTATTTGCGCGACAGCGCATGCGGCAGATACACCGCGCCGAAGCCCGCCTCGAGATCACGTTGGTGCTCGACCCGTGCATCCTCCATCTGCCGCCGCAAGGGCTCGACCAAACGCGAGGGCAGCATGGTGTGGCGGTCCTTGTTGCCCTTGCCCGAACGCACCGTGATCTCGAAACGCTCGAAATCGACATCCTTCACCCGCAAGCGCGTGCACTCCATCAAACGCATGCCACTGCCGTAAAGCAACGACGCCATCAGCCATTCGCGGCCCTGCATGCGGCCCAACAAACGGGTGATCTCGCCGCGGCTCAAGACCACCGGCACGCGAATGCTGCGTTTGGCGCGAATGACTTCGTCGAGCCATTCAAGCTCCACGCCCAAAACGTCGCGATAAAGAAAAAGCAGGGCAGAGAGCGCCTGCGCCTGCGTGCTGGCCGACACCTGGCCCGAGACCGCCAGCGACGTGAGGAACGCCCCCACCTCTCGCCCGCCCAATTCTTTAGGGTGTCGTTTGCGATTCGCATCTATATACCGGCGTATCCACCCCAGATACGCGTGCTCGGTTCTGATGCTGTAGTGCTTTGCCCGCAATAGGTGGCGAACTGCGTCGAAAACCTCCCTCGGCGTCGCCGCCTTTGACCCCAGTTCTCGCGGGTCCTTTAGCGCCCCCGCGCCGCCGCTTCCATTCATAGCTCCGGTGTCCTTGCCGTCCATCACGCCAACAGCGTGCTGCTTGGCGAGACATGTGGCTGTCGGACAAGTGATTGAGTTGGCGTAGGTTTTTCGCCGTTGACCTGTCAGAAACCTGCGGCCATGCTGTGCGCTACACCCCTAAAACGGGTACACAAGTAGTTAGGCAGATATGCAAGCCCTGAGGCTCCTCCAAGATTGGTACTTCTCCAATTGCAACGGCGACTGGGAGCACGACTTTGGAGTCAAGATCGAAACGTTGGACAATCCTGGCTGGATGCTCCGCATTGATCTCTCCGAGACGACCCTCGATGGAAAGGACTTCCCGGGCTACAGCTATGGCCTTGATCGCGACGACGATGACTGGGTTGACTGCAATGTGGCGGACAAGCAGTTCAAGGCCGCGGGAGGCCCATTCAAGCTGGAGGAGATGGTCGAGGTTTTTCTTGCTTGGGCAGGTGGAGATCTGCCTAACTACTCGCTCAAGCGGACCAATCAATCGCTTCGCGATTGATGTGGCCGCTTAGCTCCGGCGTTAGGTGGTGGAGGGCGTGACATCTATGCAAGCTCGAATCTCGCTTCTCTTGGTGATGCTGTGTGCAATTTCGGGATGCACGTTTACCGAGAACCGATCTGTTCTAGTTAAGCCAGAGCAGCTTGCTTGCAAGACCGTAGATGACTGCGCATGGGTTCAACTCAGTTGCGCCTCATGTGGCTCATACGTCTCGAAAAGCGAAGCTCCTGTGCTCTCGGCGCAACGACTGAGATTGTGTGAGAGGTTCCGAGGGCCAGTTCCTGACTGCCCTGCTGGGGTGGGTCCCGTGTGCCGTGAAGGGGTTTGCGCGACAGCCTCTCTGGACGAGTCGCAAGATTGACCAGCTGGCTGAGGTTGTGGATCCTCCACCTAACTACTCACTCAAGCGGACCAATCAATCGCTTCGCGATTGATGTGGCCACTTAGTTCAAGCGTTAGGGGCTGGTGTAAGGCAAGGTTTGTTCACGTTGCCTGCGCTGCTCGGCAGCACGTTCACCGTGCATCTTGGCCGCCGCTCATTCCGCTTTCAGCGGTGGCGGTTCACCAGTTCGCAATCGTGCTCGGCGGGCGCAGGCGTCGCCTTCACGCATGCACAGCACGACATCCGGCAGCCCGACATCTCGCAAGATTTGGGCAAGTGACTTGCGGCTTCACTCGCAAGCCCTTAGCTTTGCCCCTAACTACTCACTCAAGCGGACTGCACAATCGCTTCGCGATTCGTGCAGCCACTTAGTTCAAGCGTTAGGCGGTGGTGTTTCAGTTGGGCTGAGGCGACTCCGTTCTCAGCAAGCCGAGACTCCTCGCCGCGAGACATCCGGCCCGCCCGCGCCGCGTAGCTCCGCGTCGCACTTAGGAACCATCGTCTAGTAGTCGGGAGCAGTTCCAGGCGGGCGCGGGCACAAAGACACCGCCTTCCGGGTTGCCTGTGCCAGCGCGCTCCGGCACATTCCGCCTAACTATTCGTTCAAGCGGACAGTCCAATCGCTTCGCGATTGGAGCTGCCGCTTAACTCAGGCGTTAGGCGTTGCAAAAACAGGAGGTTCCGCAAGTGGCAGCTTTTTTCTCTTTCATGGCAATGATGTTTGCCGTCATCGTTATCGCCAAAGTCGAGGCTCTGCACAAAGACGTGAAGGCACTCAAGGAGCGCGACAAACAGTAGGTGTGTCGGCGGGTCGAGGGCGGAGATCCGTGCGGGCGTCAAAGCCAACAATCTAGCTTGCTTGTTGCGCCTCGCTCCGGCAAGTTCCGCCTAACAGTTCACTCAAGCGGACCAATCAATCGCTTCGCGATTGATGT
>JAIXVL010000144.1 GCA_027483045.1 Lysobacteraceae bacterium | reverse complement strand
TGCGGCGTTGCACCAAATGCGGCCTGCGGGCGTGATGCACTGCAACAGAAGGATCGATGCGCCGGGTATCGGTCATGCTGGATCACTGATGAGGAGGAGCGGTAATGGCACCGACTGTGGTTTGTTTTGGGGAACTGCTCCTGCGTTTGGCCGCGCCAGGACACGAGCGCCTGCTGCAGAGCCCGCGCCTCGACGTCTTTGTGGGCGGGGCCGAAGCGAATGTGGCCGTGGGTTTGGCCGGCTTCGGCCATTCGGTCGCGATGCTGACTGCAGTCGCCGACAATGCCTTGGGCGACGCGGCGGCCGGTGAGTTGAGGCGTGCTGGCGTGGACACCACTCGCTTGCGGCGCGCCCCGGGGCGCATGGGCCTGTACTTCTTCGAGCAGGGCGCACTGCAGCGGCCGAGCGAAGTGCTTTACGACCGCGCAGATTCGGCCTTTGCGCGTGTGCCTGCGTCGGCTTGGGACTGGCCACAAATGCTCAGCGGCGCGGCACATCTGCATTTGTCGGGCATTACGCCTGCGCTGGGCGCCCAGAGTGCGGAAGCAGCACTAGCTGCAGCGCGCGCCGCTCGGGCGATGGGTCTCACGGTGTCTTTCGATGGCAACTACCGTCCGAAGCTTTGGCAGGCCTGGGGTGGTGGCGCCCCAAGTATTTTGCGGGCTCTAATGGCGGAGGCCGATGGGCTGTTTGCCAATCACCGCGATCTTGGTTTGGCACTTGGCCGCGACTTTCATGGCGACGAAACTGCTGCTTTCGATGCGGCGTCCGCGGCGGCATTTGCGGCGTTCCCGAATTTGCGTTGGATGGCCGCAACCACGCGCGATGCGGGTGCCGTGCAGGCCCAGTCCCTGGGGGCACGCATCGCAGAACGAGGTGCAGAGTCTTTCGCGCTTGCGCCGCAGCGTTTGGACGGCATTGTCGACCGTATTGGCGGCGGAGACGCGTTTGCGGCCGGCGTTCTGCACGGGCGTTTGAAGGGTTGGGCGCTGCCCGAGGTGCTGGCCTTCGGGCTTGCGGCCGGCGCGTTCAAACACAGCCAGCCCGGCGATGCCTTGCGGGCCAGCGAAGCCGACATCCGTCAGTGGATGCAGGGCGGCGGTGACGTGCGCCGCTAGGGCTTAAGGGGTGCCGGACGCCTGCGCATCCTGCACCCAGCCCTGCACCGAGTCCGCATCAGGAAAGGGGCTCAGGTGCTGCGCGATCAATTTGCCTTCGGGGCTGATCAGCACCGTGTAGGGCAGCAAGCCACGCGCATTGCCCAAACGCACTGAGCTGTCGCGCACCGAATTGGGTTCGGCGAACACCGGAAAACTCACCGGTACGCGCTGCAGGAAGGCTTGGGCATCGGCGGCGTCTTCGAGCGCAATGCCGATGACCTGCACGCCGTTCGGCCCTTGCTCGCGGGAGTAAGCATCCAACACCGGCATTTCTGCCACGCAGGGCGGGCACCAGCTGGCCCAGAAGTTGATCAGCCGCCAGCGGCCTTCGCCGGGCAGCAGCACATTGCGGCCGTCGAGCGTGGTGCCGAGCAGCGGCTCCGCCGATTCACCCAGCGCAACCACCGTCAGGCCGGCGGGCGGCGGTGGTGTGCGCGCTTCATCAAATTTGCCGCGCAGCCACAGCCCAAGGCCTGCGCTGCCGACGGCGAAGACGACGATCAGGAACCATTGCAGAGCGGGCTTCACGGTTTCGCTGCTGCTTTGGCGAGTGCCGAGTTGGTGATGCCCGAAGTCAGCAGGTTGGGCAGGATCTCCGGATCGCCGCCACCCGCCGGGTACACCGCGTAGAAGGGCACACCCACCGCGCCATAACCCTGCAAGTAGGCAGTGATTTCCGGATCCACATCGGTCCAGTCGCCCTTCAAGTACACGGCATTGGCCTCGGACAGCGCGGTCTTGAAGCCATCGGTAGCGAGCACAGCCTTTTCGTTGGCTTTACAGCTCACGCACCAGTCGGCGGTCATGTTCACGAACACCACGCGGCCCTCGGCGCGCAGCTCAGCTAAACGCGCTGCGCTGTAGGGCAGGCTGCCATCGGCGGCTTCAGTCACCGCCGTCTCGCTGCCGTTTGCGGAGGCTTGCGCAGCGGCTGCCGCGCGCGCCGAAGGCAGTTGCTGTACCGGCCAGAGCACCGCAAGACCAGCCACCGCGATGGCGATCGCGAACGCGCGCAAGGCCGCACTGCGGAAGCGTGCGGCTTCCCACGCCCACAGGCCCAGCGCTAGCACCACAGCGCCGCCCAGCACCCAACCCACCGCATCGGCGCCGCGCTGCTTGGCCAGCACCCAGACCAACCACACCGCGGTCAGGTACATGGGGAAGGCCAACACTTGCTTCAGCGTGTCCATCCACGCGCCGGGTTTCGGCAAGCGCTGCGCCAAGCCGGGCACAAAGCCGATGGCGAGGAATGGCAGCGCCAAGCCCACACCCAAGGCCACGAAAACGCCGATGGCAACCACGGGCGAAGCGGCGAACGCGTAGGCCATGGCCGCGCCCATGAAGGGCGCCGTGCAGGGTGCGGCCACCACCACGGCCAACACGCCGGTGAAGAAATCGCCGGCAGGGCCGGACTTTTGCGTCAGTGCCTGGCCTGCACCAGCCAAACCGCCGCCGATATTGAACACGCCGGACAAGGACAGGCCCACCGCAAACATCAGCAGCGCCAAGCCGGCGACGACGGCAGGCTGCTGCAGCTGGAAACCCCAGCCCAAGGCCAAACCGGCTTCGCGCAGGGCCAACACGCCGCCGCCCAATGCGGCAAAGCTGAGCACCACGCCGGCGGTGTACCAAAGTGCGTGCGAGCGGGCTTTCGACTGGCTCTCGCCACTGCCAGCAATGCCCAAAGCCTTCAGCGAAAGAATCGGCAACACGCAGGGCATCAAATTGAGGATGAGCCCGCCCAGCAAGGCCGCGAGCAGGGCACCGAACAGGCCCATGCCGCCCTGCACGGACGGCGCAGCTGCGGCAGGTGCTGCGACATCACCTGCCGGCAGCGCGATCTGCAGCGTGCGGGTGAGCGGCGGGTAGCACACGCCCTTGTCCTGGCAGCCCATGAAGCCGATTCGAAGGCTTAAGTTCTCGGCGCCGGGCGCGATACGCACGACCTCCAGCGGAACAAGCGCCTCGTCGAAGTACACCGCCTGCTCGCCGAAGTATTGATCGCTGATGGTCTGCGCTTCAGGCCATGCACCCGGGCGCAGCACCGTGCCCTGCGTGCTTTCTGCCGCGAAGGTGGTCTTGTCGCGATACAAGTAGTAGCCCGGCGCAATGCTGAAGCGCACGACGATGCGGTTCGCGCCGTCCATCACCGCTTCAACGCGATAGGCCTCGGTGTCGGGCAATGGCAAACCCGCTTCGCCAGTGGCTGATGTATTGGGGCCGAGCAGGCTGCTGGTGCGCGGGCCGCTCGAGAGCAGGCCCTCTGCGCTCGGCGCAGCGCTCAGCAATCCCGCGTCCGTCGCCGCCGGCAGCGATACGGTCACTTCCTTTGTATGCGGCGGGTAGCAGATGCCCAAGTCGGCGCAGCCCTGGTACTTCACACGCAAGCGGACGGTGCTCAGGCCAGCATTGGCTTCGCCGGGAAGGGTGGCTTCGAGTTGGCCGCGATAGGTTTCCACCTCGCCGAAGAATTCGTCGGTGTGTTTGTCTCCGTTCGGAAGCACCAGCGGCGCGGCACTAAAGCCCGCATCCACAACTTCCACGCTGGTGCGGTGCCGATACAGGTAGTAGCCGTCGGCAATGGCCCAGCGCAGCGTGATGGTGTCGCGCGCCGGCGCCGAGGCCGTTAGCGCGAAGGCTTCGTCGATGGGCAACAAATCGGCTTGATCAATCGCGTGAACGGCAGGTGCAAGCACAAGAGCCATGGCAGCAAGTGGCGCCGCCGCGCGGCGGAGCAGGCGGGCCACAAACGGCGTGTTGCAAGCGTGGGCGAACGAGAAAGCGGGCATGAAAAGTCCAAAACGGTGGGGCGGCGCAAATCGCGCGAGGCAAGCATTATCCGTGCTTGCGGTCATGCCGGTGTCGTGCCGGCTCTACTTCTTCGTAACGGGGCGTCGTTTAGTTTCAGCGGCCCATCCCCCAGCCACCCCGAGAGGAGTTTCAAATGTTCAAGCGACTGGCCGCCGAGGCCCTTGGCATCAGTGATATTGGCGTGATCGTTTCCCCGGCCGATTACGACAAGGTCGATGCAGACGATTACCTGTTTCACGAAGATGCGGAAAAGATCTTCTTCCTCATCAAGTCGAAGAAAGACGAGTACTGCTTCACCAACCTGGCGTTGATCCACGTGGATGGTGATTCCGCCGTCTCGACCAAGCGCATGATCAAGCGCTACGAGTACTCCAGCAATCGCGTGGGCTACGCCGCTATCGAAACCGCCGGCACCATGGATATGGATGTCGAGCTGAAGTTCTCGCTGGGCGATTCCGCCTTCAGCATCGACGTCAAAAAGAGCTTCATCGAGCAGGTGAAGGACATCTACAAGGCGCTGATCGCGATTGGTCGCCAGCAAGCGCGCGATGCGGTGGGCCGCGATAACGCCATCCGCACGCTCGATGCCATGGGCGGCATGTTGAAGTTGGGCAATCTGCAGGGCGAAGCCGCGGTGGTCTCGCACTTCAATGCCGTGCTCGACAACCTCAACGGCGCGGTGCTCGACCGCCACACCACGCGCGATTACACCAAGGTGTTTGAGCGCTACATCCATAACGACGCACAGCCGCCGAAGATTCCGGGCTGAGCGGAAAAAGAAGGGGCGGGATAAACACCGCCCCTCTGCTGACGCGATGTTGCCTAGAACGTACTGAATCAACGCAGCTGGCAGCTCGCCGGTTTCGTTGAAGTGAATAGCGCCGCCGTCGCCCATTCCGGGTGATCAATAAACGGATTGCGATTGCCTTGGAAGCCTTGCACCGCATCGTTGCGCAGGCGTTCCTGCGCATTGGGCGGGTCTTGCTGATGCCAGGCCAACAAGGTGCTCAGCAGACCCATGTACGCCGGTGATGCCGAAGTCTTGATGATCTTGGCGCGATCGTCGGTGAGCTCAAGATCGGGTTCGCCCTGCGCGGTGGTGGGGTGCGTGCCTCCTTCGTAGCGAATCGCCATGTACAGCACCGCGCGGGCGATATCGCCTTTGCGAGCGCGGAACACTTCAAAACTTCCGGTGTTGCCGTCCGGGCCGCCCACCCAATTGGAGTTGCCCGGATACACGCCGCTGCCACCGCCGGTGCCGTTGTTGATTTCAGTTGTGCGTTCACCGCAGCTCGCACTGGTCGGGCAGTTGGCGTAGGGCTTGTTGCCGCGATCGGCGTTGTAGGCCTTGTCCGACAGATACAGCATGTGGGTATCGGTGTAGGGCGCGTAGGGCAGGCCTTTGTCGCCGGTGGTGCTGGGGAAGCCCAGCGAGTTTGGCCACGTGTGCTCGCGGTTGTAGGTGATGCCGGTGCCCGTGCCATCGCGGTCTGAAGGTGCGGCATAACTGCGATTGCGATACACATCCAAAATGCGGCCCGTGCGTGCAGGGTCGCCATCGGCGATTTCAAGAACGTCCCACACATCGGTTCCGGTGCTCGACGAATACGGGAACGCCGTGTGGCCCTTGATGGTGGCGTGCAGCGAGCAGCGCAACTGCGAGGGCGAGCTGGTGTTCACGCGGCTGTAGTAGCCGGTAATCGGCGTAACGAAGCTCTGGCCGCTGTTGCAGCTGGCAAAGGTCTGCGTGCGGCTGGTTTGCCAGCTGAAATCGGCATACGCGGTGCCCGTGCCGCTGAGTTGCAAAGAGGTGCCAGGTGCGGTGCTGTTGGTTTCTTCAACGGGCAGGTTCTGCGAATTGCGCCCGCTGGCTGGGCCGCTGCCCGCGCGGATGGCACCTTCGTAGCTGATGAACTGAACCACCTGACCGGAACCGTTGATCAGCGCGATGCCGTCGGCCGCGCCGTTTTGAATGCCGTTGCTGGCATAGCTGAGAACGGCAATGCGCACATTGCCGCCGCAATTCACCGTGCTGCCCGCGGGCAACAGGTCGTCGTCGTAACTGGCGGCCGCCGTGGTGCTGGTGGTGCCGTTGTAGAGCACCACGCGGTACTGCGCGAGGTTTTCGCCAGCGGTGGCGATGACCTCCACGCGCTCGCCTGTATCGCCGGCGGCGGTGCTGTCGTCG
>JAIXVL010000265.1 GCA_027483045.1 Lysobacteraceae bacterium | reverse complement strand
CGGTTCACCCACTGCACCGGAAAACGCAGCGGCCCCTGCACCGGCGGATTGGGAGCAGGCAGCGATTCCAAAGTCGGCAGCAAGGCCTTGCCGGTGAACCAGGGCGTGTTGGGCGATGCGGCCAGCATGTTGTCGCCGCGCAGCGCCGAGAGCGGAATGGCATGCACTTCGTCGATGCCCAACTCATCCGCCAGCACGCGGTACTCGCTCACGATGCTGTGGAAGCGCGCTTCGTCAAAGCCCACCAGATCCATCTTGTTCACTGCCAGTACCACGCGGCGCAGTCCGAGCAAGCGCACGATGGTGCTGTGGCGTCGCGTTTGCGCCAACAAGCCTTTGCGTGCATCAACCAAGACCACGGCGACATCGGCATTCGACGCACCGGTGGCCATGTTCCGCGTGTACTGCTCGTGGCCCGGGCAGTCCGCCACGATGAAACGTCGGCGCGGGCTGCTGAAGTAGCGGTAGGCCACGTCGATGGTGATGCCCTGCTCGCGCTCGGCCTCCAGCCCATCCACCAACAATGCGAAATCAAGCGCGCCGTTTTGCGTGCCGTGGCGAAGGCTGTCTTTGCTGAGTGTGGCCAGTTGGTCGTCGGGCAAGCTGCCACTGTCGTGCAGCAAGCGGCCAATCAATGTGCTCTTTCCATCATCCACGCTGCCGCAGGTGATGAAGCGCAATTGCGGAAGCGATTCGAACGCGGCGAGCGTGGAGCTTGCGATGGCGGTTTCAGTGCTCATCAGAAGTAGCCCTCCAGTTTCTTCAGCTCCATGGAACTGTTCGGGTCATGGTCGATGACTCGGCCCTGGCGCTCGGAACTCTTGCTGGCGAGCAGCTCTTCGACAATGGCGCCCACGGAATCAGCCTCCGACTCGATGCCGCCCGTCAGCGGATAGCAGCCCAAGGTACGGAAGCGCACTTTCTTCTCGGTGGGGTGTTCGCCGGGGGCAAGGGGCATGCGGTCGTCATCCACCATGATCAAGGTGCCGTCGCGCTCCACCACGGGGCGCTGCTCAGCGAAGTACAGCGGCGGCAGCTCGATGCCTTCGCGCAGGATGTAGAGCCACACGTCCAACTCCGTCCAATTCGAGAGCGGAAACGCGCGCACGCTTTCGCCTTTCTGGATGCGTCCGTTGTAAAGCCCCCAGAACTCGGGGCGTTGGTTCTTCGGATCCCAGCGTTGCTGCGCGTCGCGAAACGAAAAAACACGCTCTTTCGCACGGGATTTCTCTTCGTCGCGACGCGCGCCACCAATCGCGCAGTCATACGCGCCCAAGGCCAGGGCCTGACGCAGGCCTTGCGTGCGCATCACGTCGGTGTGCACAGCGGCGCCGTGAATGAAAGGATTGATGCCGGCTTTGACGCCTTCCTCGTTGATGTGCACGCGCAACTCAACGCCGAGCCGCTCGGGCACTTCGTTGCGGAATTCGTAGGTTTGGCGGAACTCGAAGGTGCTGTCGATGTGCAGGAGCGGAATCGGGGGGCGCGCGGGGTAGAAGGCTTTTTTCAACAGATGCAGCAAGACAGTGCTGTCTTTGCCGATGGAATACAGCAGCACCGGATTGCGGAACTGCGCCGCAACCTCGCGGAAGATATGGATGCTCTCCGCTTCGAGGCGGTCGAGGTGAGACAAGTGAGGCATGGCGATTTCGCGGCAGACCGGGGGACGGTCGTATGGCCGGCAGTATCGAAACCCGCAGCACCTTGGCGGAAATGCCCGCCGGGCATAACCCTATGCCGAGACGCGACGTCTCACGCGCAGAACAGCCAAGGCCAGCACACCTGCCACCACACCCCAGAACGCGGACCCTACGCCCAGAATGCTCACGCCGCTCAGCGTGACAAGAAAGGTGATGAGTGCGGCCTCGCGATCGCTCTCTTGCTGCAGCGCCATGGTCAGCGACGCGCCGATGGTGCCCAGCAAGGCCAAGCCGGCAATCGCCGCGATGAAGGCTTTCGGGAACGCCACCAATAGCCCCGCCACCGCGCCGCCAAACAGCCCGACCACCACGTAGATGGCGCCCGAGGCCATGGCCGCAACGTAGCGTCGATCCGGGTCTTCGTGCGCTTCGCGCCCCATGCAAATGGCTGCGGTAATGGCGGAGAGGTTCAAGGCAAAGGCGCCGAAGGGGGCCAGCACCACCGTGGCCGCACCCGTTAGCGACATCAGTTTCGAGATGGGCATGGTGTAGCCGGCTTCGCGAATGGCCGCCACGCCGGGCAGGTTTTGCGAAGCCATGGTCACGATAAACAGCGGAATACCCAAGGACACGATGGCCGCCACGCTGAACTCGGGCGCGGTAAACACTGGCGTTGCCAGCGTCCATTGCACGGACTCGACATGCATCTGGCCCATGCCAAGGCACCAACTCACGCCCACAGCCAACACCAGAATCACGGCATAGCGCGGCAGGAACCGCCGACCCAACAGAAAGGCCAAAAGCATGAGCCCGACCATCAGAGGTTCGGTGCCTGCGGCGGAAAAGGCCTGCAATCCAAAGCGAGCCAACACGCCCGCCAGAAGCGCGGCAGCCAGCGCGAGCGGTAAGCGATTCATAACCCGCTCGAAGAGGCCGGTGACCCCGGTCAATAGAATGAGCGCCCCGCAAAACACGAAGGCGCCGATGCCCTGCGCCATGGTGAAGCCCTCGCCCGCAACCGCGCCGGCAGCCAGCACCGCCGCGCCCGGCGTGGACCACGCCACCATGACCGGCTTGCGCAGCCACCAAGCGGGAACCAGCGTGCACAGGCCCATGCCGAGGCCCAAAGCCCACATCCATGAGGTGAGTTGCGCCTGTGTTGCGCCGAGCGCCGTGGCGGCTTGAAACACAATCGCCACCGAACTGGTAAAGCCCACCAGAACCGCCACAAAACCCGCAGCCAATGCAGAGAGAGACGCATCGCGCCAAAGGCTGCGAGCGGAATGTGAGTGCGCGGGAGTGTCCATGCGCAGGAGCATAACCAGACGCCTCAGGGATGGCGCGGGCAGCGCCTAAATGCACTGCGGGCATAACCCTATGCCGGGTTTCGCTTTCCGTGGCATGAGGGCTTGGGTCGAGACTGCAAGCCACACTCGACCGCCCCGCCCCCAATGACGCTGCCGCTGCCCACGCACCT
>JAIXVL010000250.1 GCA_027483045.1 Lysobacteraceae bacterium | reverse complement strand
GCAGGGCATCACCATCGATGTCGCGTATCGCTACTTCCACACGGCCAAACGCAGCTTCATCGTGGCGGATTGCCCCGGGCACGAGCAGTACACCCGCAACATGGCCACCGGGGCGTCTACCGCGGATTTGGCTGTGGTGCTGGTGGATGCGCGTAAAGGTGTACTGACGCAAACGCGTCGGCACAGCTGGATCTGTTCCTTGCTGGGCGTGCGCCAAGTGATCTTGGCCGTGAACAAAATGGATCTCGTCGGCTGGGACGAGGGCGTGTTCGAGACCATTTGCACGGAGTACCGTGCGCTGGCTGCGCAGCTCGGATTCGATCGCGTGCATGCGGTGCCCGTATCGGCCCTGCACGGCGACAATCTGGCTCAGCGCGGCAATGTGCTTTGGTACACCGGTCTGAGTTTGCTTGAACTGTTGGAATCCGCACCTCTTCCGGCCGTCGATGCAGCGCTCCCGGCGCGTTTCCCCGTGCAGTTGGTGCTGCGCCCGAACTCCGACTTCCGTGGGTATGCGGGCACCTTGGCCAGCGGCCGTTTGCGCGTGGGCGATGCGGTGTTGGTGCAGCCGTCTGATCAGCCTGCGCACATCGCCTCACTGTTTCTTGGCGAGCGCTCTGTGCAGGAAGTCGAGTGCGGACAAGCCGCGGTGATGACGCTGGACCGTGAGCGCGATGTCTCGCGCGGCGATGTCATCAGCATTGCTTCGGCACCGCTCCCGATCAGCGATCAATTCGTGGCGCACGTGGTGTGGATGGACGACGCGCCGCTGATGCCGGGTCGGGGCTATTGGCTGCGCATCGGCACCCGTGAGGTGGCGGCGACGGTCACTGAAATCAGCCATCGCATCAATATCAACACGCAAGCGCACGAGCCCGCCAAACAGCTCGGCATGAATGATGTGGGCTTGGTGAAGCTGAGTTTGGCTTCGCCGATTCCGTTGGCTACCTATGAGGAATCGCGCGTTCTGGGCGGTTTCATTCTGGTGGATCGACTGACGCATGCCACCGCCGGTGCAGGCGTGGTGCGTCATGGTCTTCGTCGCGGCGAAAACGTGCATTGGCAAGCCTTCACCGTGGACAAAGCGGTGCGTGCGGCGCAGAAACAGCAAGTGCCGCGCTGCGTGTGGTTTACCGGCCTGTCGGGTTCGGGAAAATCTACCATCGCCAACTTGGTAGAGCGCGGATTGGTGGCCAAGGGCGCCCACACCTATGTGCTCGATGGCGATAACGTGCGGCATGGTTTGAATCGCGATCTCGGCTTCACCGATGCGGATCGCGTGGAGAACCTGCGTCGTGTGGCCGAAGTGGCCAAGCTGATGGTGGATGCCGGGCTCGTGGTGCTGGTCAGCTTCATTGCGCCGTTTGCCCGCGAGCGCGAGATGGCGCGCGCCTTGTTCGCACCCGGCGAGTTTGCGGAAGTCTTCGTCGATACGCCGCTGGAAGTTTGCGAGGCGCGCGATGCCAAGGGGCTTTATGCGAAGGCGCGGGCCGGCAAGATTCCGAACTTCACGGGCATCAACTCGCCGTACGAGCGTCCAGAAGCGCCGGATGTTCGGCTCGACACCACCAGTGCCCAGCCTGAAGAATTGGCCGCACACGTGATGACGTTCTTGGCCCGCAGCGCGGATTGAGCGCCGGGTGTGCGTTTGATGGCGCGTTAGCGCTTGCTCTCGCGAGTATCCGCTGCGGCGGCAAGTTCAATTGCCGCTGAGAAACGCTCCGCTGAGCCCGCGGCATGCTCAAAAAACAGCGAAGGCTCAGTGAGTTCGAGTTCCAAAAGCTTCGGACCTTCAGAGCTGGGCAGCACATCGACTCGTGCATACAGCGGAGCGCCGCCCGGGATTGCCGTCAGCACGCGATGGGCCAGATCGATTTCGGCCGCAGAAGGCTCGCGCGGCGTGATCGCTTCTGGCGCAAACAAGGCGGCCGTAGCGGAACCGTCGCGCTGCAAAAGCGGACCTTTGCGAATGGCGTGCGAGAACACGCCATTGAAGAAGATCAGCGCGGTTTCGCCGTGTTCGTCCACCTGATCGAGATAGGGCTGCACCAGCACATCGCGGCCGGCATCGAGCAGGCGTTTTGCATGCGCCACCGCGCGATCGCGCTGCGCGGCCACATAGCGCTGAGTATCACGCGAGCCTGCGCCGACGCAGGGCTTCACCACGAACTCAGCGAAGTCCGGAAACGAATCCGGCGCTTGATCAGGCGCGAGGAAGTGACTGGGAATGATCGCGACACCTGCGCGCTCAAGATCGGCCAGATAGCGTTTGTTGGTGTTCCAGCGCACGACTTCCAACGGATTGAGCAGGCGTGTGTGTTGCGCGCTGCGTTCACACCACGCCAGAAACTCAGCCAAACGTTCGGTGTAGTCCCAGGTGGAGCGCAGCAGCGCAACATCGAATCGTGACCACGACACCGTGGGGTCGTCCCAGGCCACGATCGACACGGTGTTTCCGCGGCTGGTCAGGGCCTTTGCCAAAGGCGCCAGATCATCGTCGAGTCCGGCGGCGGCGATAGCGGTGACCAAGGCGATGCGCATGGCGAATCCTGATTTCAGCGGGTGGTGGCGATTTGATCGAGCACTTCAGCGACACCCAGCGACCAATGCGGAAGTGCAATACCGCCATCGCGTGCGATGGCATGGCTGTCCAGCACCGACCACGCGGGGCGACGTGCGGGCGTGGGGTATTCGCTGGTGGGAATGGCCTGCACCTGCGGCGCGCGCGACAGCAGTCCGCGCTCGACGGCCTGTGCGAACAAGGCTTCGGCATACGCATGCCAACTGGTTTGGCCCTGAGGCGTCAGGTGGTAAAGGCCCTGCAACTCGGCATCAGTGGCCTTCAACGTGGCTTCGGCAATCCAATGCGCGGGCGTGGGAGCACCGATCTGATCGGCGACCACGCGCAAGCTCTCGCGCTCCGCGCCGACGCGCAACATGGTGCGGAGAAAGTTCTGCCCCTCGGCCGCAAACACCCAGGCGAGGCGGAGCGTGAGTGACTCCGCGCCGCTGTCGAGCAAGGCCTGTTCGCCGTCGCGCTTGCTTCTGCCATAGATCGATTGCGGATCGGTAGGGTCCGTTTCGCGGTAGGGCTGGGTGGCATCGCCCGCAAAAACGTAATCGGTGGAGTAGTGCACCACGCGTGCGCCGATCTTCTTTGCGGCTTCGCCGATCTCGGTCAGCGCTTCTGCATTGATGCGCTGTGCCAGTTCGGGTTCGGATTCGGCGCGATCCACGGCGGTGTAGGCAGTGGCATTGATCACGACCGTGGGCCGCAAGGTGGCGATCAATCCCGCTGCGCTTCCTGGAATGGCCAAGTCGCAGCGTGCGCAGGGCGTGCCGTTGGGGAGTTCACCGCTGCGTGTGCTGCTGCGCCAAGCCTGGCCCGATTGGGTCAAGGCAGCGCGCAGGGCACTGCCCACTTGCCCGTTGCCGCCCAGCAGCAGAACACTCATTTGACGTAAACCGGCAGGCGTTCTTCAGCCACTTCGGCAAGGAAAGGCGCGCGCGCGTCTTTCTCGGAGAGCGAAGGCTCCGAGACCGGCCAATCAATGGCCAGCTTCCCGTCGTTCCAACGAATGCCTGCATCGGCCTCGCGATCGTAGAGCGCAGTGCACAGGTACGAGAACGTGGCGCGCTCGCTCAACACCACGAAGCCATGCGCAAAGCCTTCCGGAATCCAGAACTGGCGCTTGTTCTCCGCGCTCAAAATGGCTGCGGCGCTGCGGCCATAGGTGGGCGATCCACGGCGGATATCCACCGCCACGTCGTAGACCTCGCCTTCCAGAACCTGCACGAGCTTGCCCTGCGGATTCGGCCACTGGTAATGCAAGCCGCGAAGTACGCCGCGCTCCGACGTCGAGACATTGGCCTGAACGAACTGCGCGTGGATGCCGGCATCGGCGAACTTTTTCGCGTTCCAGTTCTCGAAAAAAGCACCGCGCGCATCGCCGAACACGGCGGGTTCGATCAGCACACAGCCGGGCAGGGTGGTTTCAATGAACTTCATGCCACGGGCCCGTGTTGCAACAAGGAGAGCAGGTATTGGCCGTAGCCGTTCTTGGCAAGTGGCTTGGCCAGCGCTTCCAATTCGGCGGCAGTGATCCAGCCTTGCGCGTAAGCGATTTCTTCCGGACACGCCACGCGCAAGCCTTGGCGCTGCTCGATGGTCTCGATGAAATTCGCGGCCTGCAGCAGGGACTCGTGGGTGCCAGTGTCGAGCCAAGCGAAACCACGGCCCATTTTTTCCAGATGAAGTGCACCTTCATCGAGGTAGCGGCGGTTCAAGTCGGTGATTTCCAACTCGCCACGCGGCGAAGGCTTCAAGGCCGCCGCGAATTCCGGCGCGCGCCCGTCGTAGAAGTACAGGCCCGTGACGGCATAGTTCGACTTCGGTTGCGCGGGTTTTTCTTCCAAGCCCACCACGCGGCCTTCGCCATCAAATTCGGCAACGCCATAGGCTTTGGCGTCCTTCACCCAGTAACCAAACACCGTCGCGCCGTCGCTGCGCGCATCGGCGCGCTTCAAAAGCTCGGTGAAGCCGCTGCCGTGAAAAATGTTGTCGCCCAACACCAAGCAGGAAGGCGCGCCATCAAGGAATTCCCGCCCAATCAGGAGAGCTTGCGCCAAGCCATCGGGACTGGGCTGCGCCGCGGACTCGAAGCGCATGCCCCACTGCGAGCCGT
>JAIXVL010000228.1 GCA_027483045.1 Lysobacteraceae bacterium | reverse complement strand
GATGCGCGGCTTCAGGCGTTTTGCCTGCAGCCCCGTGAGCGCACGCCGAAAGCGCTGACGCTGCTGTTTCATGGTTGGGAAGGCAGTCATCGCTCCAGCTATATCCGTCACACCACCATCCAGCTGCTGAAAGCGGGCCACGTGGTGGTGCAGCTCAATTTCCGCGACCACGGCGACACCCACCACCTCAATCCCGAGCCTTTCCACAGCTGCCGCTTGGATGAAGTGGTGGAGGCCGCCAAACAGGTGGCCGCGCGGTTTCCGGATTTACCGATGTTCGCGGCCGGCTTTTCTCTGGGCGGCAACTTCGCGTTGCGCTTAGCGCTGGCGGTACCGGCCGCAGGCTTGGCGCTGCGCCATGTAGCGGCGGTGTGCCCGGTGGTGCATGGGGCGGCCGGCTTGGACGCCTTGGAGCAGGGCTTTCCGCTCTACCACTGGTACTTCATGCGCAAGTGGCGTCGCTCGCTGATGAGAAAGGCCGAGCACTTCCCTGAGCGGCATCCGTTTCGCGCCGATGCGCTGGATGTAGGCATGCGCGCGCTCACTCGCCACTTGGTGGAGCAGTACACGCACTTCCCCAGCCTTGAGGCCTACCTCGATGGCTATGCGATTGCGGGTGATCGGCTTTTGGCCCTGCAGGTGCCGGTCTCCATCCTGACCGCGGCGGATGATCCGGTGATTCCGGTGGCCGATTTTCATGCCCTGAAGCTGCCGCCCAGCGCGCGCCTCGACATTGCCGAGCATGGCGGGCACTGCGGCTTTATCGTGAACGCGGCGCTGGATGGCTTCTCCGAGCGCTGGATTCGGGCGCGCTTCCATGACGCCCTGATGGGGTCACCGGCTACACTGGCGCCCCTCTGAGCCGCCTAGGCGGGCTCTCTTCCGCGTTCAACGAGGATTTCCATGCTTCACGATGTGATGGCCGCGCTCCGCGCCGGCGATACCGCACTGGCTCTTCGCACGGCCAGCGATTGGGCCAAAGCCGAGCCCGGCAGCGCCGACGCGCAGTTGGCACTGGCTCATGCGCACAACGCCAACGGCGATAACGCCGCTGCGTCGAAAGCCTTGGAGCACGGCTTGGCCTTGGCGCCGGATCGCGCCGACCTGCTGACCGCACGCGGCTTTCTGGAGTTGGCCAATCGCAACTTCGACGGCGCACGCGCGGACCTCGACGCGGCCTTGGCGGCCAATCCGAACCAGATGTCGGCTTACATTGCGGCCGCGCACTTGGCGTTTTCGCGCGGCGATGCGACCGAGGCCGAGCGCCTGATCAGCTATGCGCGCCGCATCGATGACGAACACCCGCACCTGCTGTTGCTCGAAGCGCAGTTGGCTGAATTGAAAGGCGAAGAAGACCGCGTGCTTCCGCTGATGAGCGCGGCCGTGCAGCGCGCGCCTAACGATGCGCTTGCGCAAGCCAATTTGGGTCTGGCGCTTCTGAAGCGCGGGCATCACGCGTTTGCCGAGCAGGCCTTGAGGAATGCACTGGCCAAGAACACGTCTGCACAGATGCTGCGCAGCGCGCTGATCGGTGCCTTGATCGGCCAGCAGAACGGTGAGGCGGCGCTTGCGGAGGCGCGCACCTGGGTGACCGAAAGCCCGGAATCCCTGCCGGCGCGCTGGTCCTTGGCCCAATTGGCGGCGCAGGCCGGTGATGCTGAGGCGACCTTGGATGGCTGCCGCGCGGTGCTGGGCAAGCAACCGCGCCACATTCCGGCCTTGTCGCTGGAGATTCAGGTGCTGAACGCCACAGGCGGCCCGTCGGCGGTGTTGGAGCGTCTGGATTCCTACCTTCAAGCCGACCCGAGCTGGGACGAACTCTGGCGTTCGCGCATTGATTTCACGCCGACCGAAGCGCTGCCCGAGTTGATCGATCGTTGGCGCGTTGCGGCCCCCGAAGAGCCCTTGGCGCTGGAAGCCGCGGCCTTGCTGGCTGAGCGCGATCGCCGCTACGAAGAAGCGGACACCCTAGCGATCAACGCCTTGGCCCTGCGCCCCACGCTGGCGGAAGCCACGCTCCTGCGCGCGCGCTTAGCGCAACACCTTGAGCCGCTGGCTGCCCTGGCCCGAGTTGATGCCTTGATCGCTGAAGCACCCTTGGACTTGCAGCGTCGTGGGCTTCGTGGGTGGCGCGGTCTGGCCCTGCACCGTTCGCAGCGCCCTGATGAGGCTCTCGAGGCGTGGCGCCAAATGTGGACCGAGGGCGCCCAGCACGGGCATCCGCTGCCCAATCCGATGCCGGCCGGCGCCGCCAAGCCGACGGAAGATGGCGGCGAGGGCTGGGTGTTGTGGGGTCTTCCGGGCAGCCGCGTGGAGCGGGTGAATGGCGTGCTTGCCTATGCCCTTCCGCATCGCCTGATGGTTGATCGCTGGAATTCGCCGCGCCGCTTCGACGGCTTCAACTTGCTTCGCGTCCCGGCAGATCATGCTGAGGCTGGCCATGTCGCCGCGTGGCGCCAGTCGCTGGAGCGCTTTGGAATGCCGGCGGCCGAAGCCATCGACGCCATGCCGCAATGGGATGCCTGGACCCACGCCACCCTGCACGGCACGCGCTTGATGGTGGCCCTGCGCGACCCGCGCGATCTGTTGTTGAACTGGATGGCGTGGGGCAGTGCCGCGGGTATTGCCTTCCCCGGCCCGTCCACCGCTGCAGCGTGGTTGCGCGTGCTGCTGGAGCAGGTGCTGGAGGCCGAAGCGCAG
>JAIXVL010000092.1 GCA_027483045.1 Lysobacteraceae bacterium | reverse complement strand
TCGGCGGCATCGAGCACGCCGTGATGCACCTGATGTACTTCCGCTTCTTCCACAAACTGCTGCGTGATGCGGGCTACGTAAGCAGCGATGAGCCGGCGACCAATCTGCTGTGCCAGGGCATGGTGATTGCCGAGACCTTCTATCGCGAGAACGCTGACGGTTCGAAGGATTGGCACAACCCGGCCGATGTCGAAGTCGAGCGCGACGAGCGCGGCCGCGTGCTGGCAGCGAAGCTCATCGCCGATGGCCAGCCGGTGAAGATCGGCGGCACCGAGAAGATGTCGAAGTCGAAGAACAACGGCGTCGATCCGCAAGTGATGGTCGATCGCTACGGCGCCGACACCGTGCGCCTGTTCTCGATGTTCGCCGCACCGCCGGAGCAGTCGCTGGACTGGAACGAGTCGGGCGTGGAGGGCATGGCGCGCTTCCTGCGTCGCCTGTGGAATCAGGTGCAGAAGCACGTTGATGCGGGTGCGGCGCCGACGCTCGATGCCGCTGCGCTGTCGCCCGCTGGCAAAGCGATTCGTCGCCAGCTGCACGAGGCCATCCAGAAGATCACCGACGACTACGCGCGCCGCTACAGCTTCAACACCGCCATCGCGGCCGTGATGGAGCTGCTGAACGCCATGTCGAAGTACGACGAAGCCGGTGATTCGGCGCGTGCCTTGCGCCAGGAAGTGTTCGAGGCCGTGGCGCTGGTGCTGAACCCCATCACGCCGCACACCAGCCACGCGCTGTGGCAGTTGCTGGGCCATGCAGAAACCGTGCTCGAAACCCTGCCGTTCCCCGCAGTGGATCCGGCGGCCTTGGTGCGCGAGTCGCTCACGCTGGCGGTGCAGGTGAATGGAAAGCTTCGTGGCACCATCGAGGTCGCTGCCAGTGCGGACAAGGCCAGCGTCGAGGCCATGGCCTTGGCCGAGCCGAACGTGGCGAAGTTCTTGGAGGGTCAGTCGGTGAAGAAAGTCATCGTCGTGCCCGGAAAAATCGTCAACATCGTTGCAGGGTGATCTGATGCGCCTCTCACGTTCCGTCGCTCCTCTGCTCGCGCTTTCATTGGCGGTTTCTTTGGCTGCCTGCGGATTCCAGCCGCGCGGCGCACTCACGCTGCCTGAGGGTTTTGGCCCTCTCGCCGTGACGGCCGCTGATCCGTACAGCCCCTTGGCTGATGGATTGCGTACCGATCTTTCGCGTGCGGGTGCTGCGACGGCCGCGCAAGCCGAGGGTGCCGCGCAGCTGCGCATCCTTGCCGAGCGTTGGGACACACGGCCGCTGTCGGTTGATGCCTTCGTGCAAGTGCGTGAAGTGGAAACGCGCTACGCGGTGGACTTCGAGCTGGTCGATGCGACGGGAACGAAGCGCCTCGAAAAGCAAACGCTCGAACTCTCGCGTGAGTACGTGTACGAAGCGGCGGAATCCTTCGGCAACCCCGGCGAGCAGGAGATCATCCAGCGCGAGCTTCGCCGCGATATGCAGGCTGCCGTGCTGCGTCGCGTGGACATTGCCTTGCGCGGTAACGACTAAGCGATGGAGCTTCGGCCCGACGCATTCTTGCGCCGCGTGGCCGGCGATGCCTTGCCGCCAGTGATTCTGATTGCTGGCGATGAGCCGCTGGTGGTGCAGGAATGTGCCGATGCGGTTCGCGCCAAAGCCAAGGCCGAAGGCTACAACGAGCGCGAAGTGCTGGATGCTGAAGGCAACTTCGATTGGAATCGGCTCACGCAGGGACTCGCATCGCTCAGTTTGTTTGCGTCGCGGCGTTTGTTTGATGTGCGCCTGCCCACAGGCAAGCCGGGCAAAGACGGGAGCGAGGCGATTCGCGACTACTGCGCCAATCCGCCGCCCGATACGGTGCTGCTCATTACCGCGCTGGACTGGAGTCGCCAACATGCGGGCAAGTGGAGCGAGGCCATCAGCAGTGCCGGGCATCTGGTGCCGGTGTGGCCGCTCAAGCCCAACGAATTGCCCGAGTGGCTGGCTGCGCGCCTTCGCCGCCAAGGTTTGGTGGCCACGCCGGAAGCCTTGGAGCGTTTGGTTGAGCGCGTGGAAGGCAATTTGCTGGCCGCTGCGCAGGAAATCGACAAGCTCGGCTTGCTCTTGGGGCGCGATGCGCCGCCGATCGATGTCGACACTCTGGAGCGTTTGGTGGCCGAGGCCTCGCGCTACGACGTGTTCAAACTCGTGGAAGCCGCTTTGACCGGTGATGCTGCGCGCGTGCCGCGCATTCTTGCCGCCCTGCGCGCTGAAGGTGAGCAAGTGGCCGGTTTACTGGCCTGGACCATGGGCGAGATCACCCGCATTGCGGGCTTTGCTGCCGTGCAAGCGCGTGGCGGCAACGTGCTCGCGGAAATGCGTGCCGCAAAGCTGTGGGAAGCCCGCATGGCGCAATACAAGCGTGCGCTCGATCGCCACCCGCCCTCGCACTGGGAGCGTTTTGCCGTGGCCGCAGGCGAGGTGGAGCGCATGGCTAAGGGCCGCGCCAGCGGCGATGCTTGGCGTGCCTTGGAGCGCTTACTGGTGGCCATTGCGCGACCCCGCGCCGTGAGCACATTGCTGGCGCCATAGGCCTGCCGTGGCCTTGCATTTGCTCTATGGCGGCACCTTCGACCCGGTGCATGAAGGGCATCTCGCCGTTGCCCGTGCCGCGCTGATTGCCTGCGTAGCCGATCGCGTCGATTTCGTGCCTGCCGCCGATCCGCCGCATCGGAAAGCGCCCGGTGCCTCGGCGCAGCAGCGCGCTGAGATGCTGCAGTTGGCCATTCGTGGCGCGCACGGCTTGGGTCTAGACCTATGCGAACTTCGGCGCGCGGGCCCCAGCTTCACCATCGATACACTCCGCGCTTGGCGCGCGATGCATGGCGACGACGCGCCTTTGGGCTTCCTCATCGGTGCCGATGCCTTTCTGGGCTTGGCCACTTGGCGTGAATGGCCGGCCCTACTGCAGCTGGCGCATTGGGTGGTCGCCCATCGGCCGGGCAGCGCGCTGGAGGGTCTTTCTGAGCCTTTGGCCGCGGCCTGCCGAAATCGAGAAGTAGCGCAACCCTCGGCACTGCATGCTGCACCGGGCGGGTGTTTGTTTCATTTGGCGTTGCCTCCCCAGCCCGAGAGCGCCACCGCGATGCGCACTGCGCTCGCGCTCGGACAGGCGCATCCGGCCGGGCTTCCGCTGGCTGTGGCCCAGTACATCGCCGCAAACGGCCTTTACCGCTGAGTCAGGCCCAGCAGGGCGGCCGGACGGGGGAGCGGTATACTGCCGCCTCTTTTTTTTGCAGGATCGCCCCGTTGTCGCACCCGCAGCAGGTCATCAAACCGAAGCCGCCCACCCCCGCCCCGGCACCCGCCGATCTCCTCAAGCTCGCCCTTGGCGCGCTGGAAGAGATCAAAGGCAAAGATGTGGTCGATATCGATGTGCGCGGCAAGACCTCGGTGTGCGACTACATGGTCGTCGCGTCGGGCACGTCCACTCGCCACGTCAAATCGCTGGCCGATGAAGTCGTCAAGGCCTCGAAACTCGCCGGCTACATGCCCTTGGGCGTGGAAGGTGAGCGCGAAGCCGAGTGGGTTCTGGTCGATCTGGGCGATGTGGTGGTGCATGTGATGCTGCCGCGCGTACGCGAGTTCTACGCGCTGGAACGCCTGTGGACTGTTGGCGATCAACCGCCCGAGTATTGAGCCGCACGCGGTGCCTTGCGTCTGAGGCAACGGGTGACGCGCGAGGCCATCTAGGCACATGAAGGCGAAGCTTGTGGCTGTCGGCGAACGCCCGCCCGCGTGGGTGGCCGAGGGTTATGCCGACTACACCAAACGCCTGTCTCGCGAGCTTCCGCTCGAGCTTGTTGAAGTGACGCCAGGTTTGCGCGGCAAAGGCCGCGATGCCGCGCGCGCCATGGCCGACGAAGGCGAACGCGTGTTGGCGGCACTTCCCAAGAACGCGTGGGTTGTGACGCTCGATGGCCGCGGCAAACCCTACAGCTCCGAGCAACTGGCGCAGCGCCTTGCGGTGTGGCGTCAGCAAGGCAGGGACCTAGCTTTCTTGATCGGCGGCCCCGAAGGCCATGCGGCTTCGGTGATTCAACGCGCTGATGAATCTTGGGCGCTGGGCGCCATGACCTTGCCGCACATGATGGTGCGTTTACTGGTGGCTGAGCAGTTGTATCGAGCCTGCTCCATGCTGGGCAATCACCCCTACCACCGCGCCTAGCGGCTCTTCGATTCCTTGGGCACTGGGGCCAATCGCCCGCGCAGGTTGTGCCACTGCAGGCAGCCTTTACCCACCAGCTCCGCAACGCGCTGTCCGGGGTGCGGGCCTAAGGCGGTGTCGTGCATATCGCTGCCACCTGCAAGGCCGACCCACGTGCCTCGACCGCTGGCCTTGGCCTGATAGAGCGCCGCATCGGCCAACTCCAGCGCATGCGCCCAGTCCGACTGCGGTGTCAGGCCCAAGGGGTGCCGCGTCCAGCCAATCGAAAAGCCCAGATACAGCGGGCGCTCTCGGCCCAAATCGAAGTGCAGGCTTTTGCCGTCATCAATCAGGCGCGTCATGCGCGCAGGCACGGCATCGTCGGGCAGGCCGGCAAACACGATCAGGAATTCCTCGCCACCCCAGCGCGCCAGCATGTCGCCTTCGCGCGTGACGCGGCGTAGGAAATGGGCGAAATCACGCAGAACCAGATCGCCCGCGGCATGGCCGTACTCGTCGTTCACCCGCTTGAAGTGATCGATATCGACGAGCGCCAACACCACACCTTCAGGGTGCCGCGCCAGCATGCCCGGCATTTGCTGGAACACCGCGCGGCGGTTGGGAAGGCCAGTCAAGGCGTCGGTTTGGCTCTCCACCGACAGTGCGGCATTCGCTTGCTCCAAGCGCTCGTTGCTGCGTTGAAGAAGCGCTGTGCGTTCGGCGACCAGTTGTTCCAAGCGTTGCGTGCGTAGTCGCTGGCGGCGCAGCGCGGCTGCAGCCGTCAACATGAGCAACACTACGGCAGCGAGGGCCAGAAAAATCTTCGAATCACGCCGCTCCAGCCAGCGCGGTACCACCTGCAAGCTCATTGCATTGCCGGATTGCACCCAATGCCCGCGTTCGTCGCTGGCGCGCACGCGAAAGCGGTACGTGCCCGGCGGCAGGTTGGTGTAGAACGCGCTGCGCCGCTCCTGCGCATCGATCCAATCGCGGTCGTAGCCTTCAAGCCGATACTGGAAGCGCAAGGCGCTGGGGTTGCGAAAATGCAGCGCGGTGAAATCGAAACGCACATCGCGCAAGGCATCGTCGATGCGCATCTCACCTTGAGCGGGAAGCTGCCGATGGTCGGCGTGGGTGACTGATTCGACATGCACCAAAGGTTCGGCACCCACGCTGCCAATCGAGGCCAAATCCACTCGCAAAACGCCCGAGATGGAGGGTAGCCATAACTCATCGCCTACCAACAGCGCGCGCGAGCGCGCGCCGCCATTGCAGCAGCGAGCGCGTTGGCCGGTTTGGTCCCGGCCGGTCATGGAAATCACCCACGATGCGGGAATCGTGCTGACCTGATCTGCGCTGGTCGGATCGGGAATGCTGGCGACCGGTAGGCGGTAGAGCCCTTCGGTCGAGCTGACGTAAAGCCAGTCGTCGTGAAGCCGAAGTGCCCACACGTTAAGCGTCGGCAGGCCTGCCCGTTCATCCAGCATCAGGCCGCGTTCTCCCGCGGCCAACAGAAGCCCGGAGTCGAGGGTGCCGGCCAAGAGCGCACCGTTGGGCAACCGTAGAAGGCTTGTGACCATGCGGCCACGCAAACCGCGCGCCCAGTCCGGCACGCTGATGCCTGAGCCATCCACCAGCCACAGCCCATCCTCGGTGCCCACCAGAACGCGCTCGTCATCGAGGGGCAGAAGTGATCGCACTCGCTCGGCCACGCCTTCGAATGCGCCTTCCCCCACCGGTTGGAATCCATCGCGTTCGGTGTGGCGGAACAAACCGCCGCTGGTGCCCACCCAGGTGGCCTCGCCGCTGGGCACGATGCTGTTGACTTGCAGACCATCCAAGCGCTCTGCGCCCTTGGGCGTGGTCAATCTGCCGGCGCTGCGCTCGCGCAAGCCGCCGCGCGTTCCAATCCATAGGCGATTGTCGGGCAGGCGGGCCAGCTCATACACCGCGGCGTTCGGCAACTCGTGCCCCTGTGCCACTGTGTCAATTCGACCGTTGCGGTAATGCATCAGACCCGAGTTAGATCCGATCAACGCGCCGCCTTGCCCATCCTCTTCCAAGGCCCAAATGAAGGGGTCGGTCAGGCCGTCTGCATCGGTGAGACGCGAGACCAATCCATCCCACAGGCGGAACAGACTTTCCGTTTGGCTGCCGAGCCAAAGATTGCCTTCGCGGTCTTCGAAGCACGCGTTTACCCAGGGGTTGCGCACGAACTCCTTGCCGCCCATGCGCTCGATTTGCCCAGTCGACTTGCGACGGAACAAGTTGGGTGCCGTGCTGATCCACACGCTGCCACCGCTGTCTGCGCACAGTGATTCGATGGGGAGAGTGGCCAGTTCAGGATCGGGTGCGTGGCGTTCCGGAATCCCGCTGGCGCCCAGCCGCCAGAGCCCGCGTGAGGTACCCATCCAAAGAACACCACCATCCATCAGCAACTGAGTGATGCGTACATCTTCACCGCCCGGTAGCGGGATGCTCTGCGTCTGCTGGCCTTCGCGGCGGATCAGGCGGCCGACGGTTCCGATCCACAGAGTTGCGCCGTCTTGGAGCAGGGCGCTGATGTCTGCGCCGGCCATGCTGTCTTGAACCAACTGCGCGCCTTCAAGCCGATACAGGCCGCGCGAGGTTCCAAACATCATGCGACCCATCGGCCACTCGCTGATGGATTGAACGGGAAGGGCAGTGCCTGCGGTAGTGAATGGCGTGATCTCGGCGCTGCGTACTCGCAGGGCGCCCCCGCGCGTGCCAAACCAGACGTAGCCATCACGAGCGCGGTAGCTGGCTTCGGCCATCGATGTATCGAGACCTTGGCTGTTGCGCCGGTCAAACACTTCAAAGTGCACGCCGTCGAATCGGGCGATGGAGGCCTGCGTACCCACCCACACATAGCCGTCGCCGTCCTGCGCCAGCGACTGCACAGCCACTTGGGGCAGCCCTTCGGCCACGGTCCAGTTGTCGATGGCGAAATCACTGAAGCGTCGTGATTCGCTCAGGGCCAGTGTTGCCGGGGCGGCGAGCAGCATGGTCGAGGCAAGTGCCAGAACCGCGGTCGCACGCAGCAAGGGAGACGGGGGGACTCTCATGGGCTAAGGCTAGCGCGGTCCGGCGCGCTTGGGCAGTGGCGTTTTCGTCCATGCCACCCAGCTATGCTTGGGGATATGGTCTATCTCGCTTCGCAATCGCCCCGTCGCCTCGCCCTTTTGCGGCAGCTCGGTCTTGATCCAGGTGTGCTGGATGTGGAAGTGCTCGAGGAGCGCCTGAACGGCGAGCCCGCCCTCGATTACGTGAATCGAGTGGCGCGCGAGAAGGCCGGGGCCGGGTTGCTCAAGGTGCTGGGCGCCCCCGAGGCTCGAGTGCTGGCTGCCGACACCGAAGTGATCCTTGATGACGCCGTGTTCGGCAAGCCGCTCGACGCAGCCGACGCGGCACGCATGCTGCGCCAGCTCTCCGGGCGCGTGCATACCGTCGTGACCGTGGTCTGGCTACTTTCTGCGGCCACGGAGGCGTCGGCGCGCTCCGTTTCGGAGGTGCGTTTCGCCGCTCTGAGCGAGGCCGAGATTCATGACTATCTCGCAACCGATGAGTGGAAGGGCAAGGCCGGGGGCTATGCCATTCAGGGACGCGCTGCCACCTTTATCGAACACCTGTCGGGCAGCTATAGCGGCGTGATGGGTTTGCCCCTGTTTGAAACCGCACGCCTGCTGCGCAACTCCGGAGTGACTGTTTGAGCGCTGAGATTCTGATCAACGTCACCCCGCGCGAATCGCGCGTGGCCCTTATCGAGCAAGGCATGCTGCAAGAGCTGCACATTGAGCGCAGCCTGCGCCGCGGCGTAGTGGGCAATCTCTACAAGGGGCGCGTGCAGCGCGTCATGCCTGGCATGCAGGCGGCGTTCGTTGAGCTGGGCTTGGAGCGCGCCGCTTTCTTGCATGCCTCCGACATCATTCGTGTGCCTCAGGTGCAACCTTCAGAAAGCGAAGAAATGGCGGCAGCAGCACCACCGCCGTCGATCACGTCCTTGGTGCATGAAGGCCAAGAGATTGTCGTTCAAGTGGTCAAGGACCCGATCGGCAGCAAGGGTGCGCGTTTGACCACGCAGGTCAGTATTCCTTCGCGCTATCTCGTGTTGCTGCCCTATTCGAAAGTCATTGGCGTCTCTGCGCGTATCGAAGATGACGCCGAGCGCGCGCGTTTGAAGGCCTTGGTCGCTGAATTGGCGGAAGGCTGCGGCATGGGCTTCATTGTGCGTACGAACGCCGAAGGCTTGGAGCGTGATGCACTTGAGGCCGATGTGGCCTATTTGCGACTGGCATGGCAGCTCATCCGCGAAGCCAGCGCCGCTACCAAAGTGGGTGAGCGCATCTACGAAGACTTGTCGCTGCCCCTGCGTGCCCTGCGCGACATGATGAGTGCTCAGATTGATCGGGTGATGGTCGATTCACGTGAGACGCATGAGCGGCTCTTGCGCTTCGCGCAGCAATTCATGCCCGATTTGGTGCCACGGATCGAACACTATGCGGGGGAAAGACCGCTGTTCGATCTGAATGGCATTGAGGACGAGATCTCCCGTGCGCTGCAAAAGGAAGTGCCTCTGAAGTCGGGTGGCTACCTCGTTGTGGATCAGACCGAAGCCATGACCACGGTGGACGTGAACACCGGGTCCTTCCTAGGCCAGCGCAATCT
>JAIXVL010000043.1 GCA_027483045.1 Lysobacteraceae bacterium | reverse complement strand
TCGAACTGACCGAAGGCACCGGCGGCTAATCGCGGCAGAAAAGGGTTCGTGGAACCGTATTCACGTGGACATGCAGCCTGCTCTCGGTTAAATCTGGGCCCATCCTTGCGCGCACTTCGGTGCTGCGCTGCATCAACGCGTGAAACCAACCAAGGGCTTTGGGAATGAGCGACAACCGTGTGCGGGAACTGGTGATTGTTGGCGGCGGCACCGCTGGCTGGATGACTGCTTCGGCGATGGCCAAGGTCCTGGGGCCTGGCTACTCCATCACGCTGGTCGAATCCGAAGAGATCGGCACCGTGGGTGTGGGCGAAGCCACCATTCCCATGATCAAGTTGTTCAATCAGGCGCTAGAGCTTGATGAGGCCGATTTCATTCGCCGCACGAAAGGTTCGTTCAAGCTCGGCATCGAGTTCGTGAACTGGGGCCAGCTGGGCGATAGCTACATCCACGGCTTCGGCAAGATCGGTCAAGACCTCGGCACCGTTGCGTTTCACCACTACTGGTTGAAAGCGCATCACATGGGCAAGGCCGGCCCGATGGACGATTACTCCATCAACACGGCTGCGGCACGCTTCAACAAGTTCATGCCGGCGGTTACCGATCGCCCGAATTCGCCTTTGGCCGACATTGGCTACGCGTACCACTTCGATGCCGGCCTGTACGCGCGCTTCCTGCGCGAGTACGCGGAGAAGCGCGGCGTTAAGCGCATCGAGGGCAAGGTGAAGAAGGTGGAGCAACGCCCCGATGATGGCTTCGTCAGTGCTGTCGTTCTGGAAAGTGGCGAGCGTGTCTCGGGCCAATTGTTCGTGGATTGCTCTGGCTTCCGTGGCTTGCTCATCGAGCAGACGCTGAACACTGGCTACGAAGATTGGACGCATTGGCTGCCCTGCGATCGCGCGGCGGCGGTGCAGTGCACGACCACGCAGGCCATCACGCCGTACACGCGCTCCACCGCGCAGGAAGCCGGTTGGCAGTGGCGCATTCCGCTGCAGCATCGCGTCGGCAACGGCTATGTGTTCTCGAGCAAGTTCATCAGCGAAGACGAAGCCACCGCAAAGCTGCTGTCGCGTTTGGAGGGCGAGGCGCTGATGACGCCGAAGATCCTGAAGTTCGTCACCGGCAAGCGCCGCAAGTTCTGGAACAAGAACGTGGTGGCGATCGGCCTCGCCAGCGGGTTCATGGAGCCTTTGGAATCGACGTCGATCCACCTGATCCAGTCGGCGATTGCGCGGCTCACGGCGTTCTGGCCGCACCAAGGCTTCGATGCGAAAGACATCGAGGAGTACAACGCACACTCCGATTTCGAATTCGAGAAGATCCGCGACTTCCTGATCCTGCATTACTGCGTCACCGAGCGCACTGACACGCCGTTCTGGAACTACGTGCGCACGATGGATCTGCCGGAGTCACTGAAGCGCAAAATGGCCTTGTTCCAAAGCAATGGCCGCGTGTTCCGCCAGGCGGAAGAGCTGTTTGCGGAGCCTTCGTGGATTCAGGTCATGATCGGCCAGCGCATGATGCCGAAGGGCTACAACGCGATGGTCGATGCCATCGATGAGGCGGCTTTGCTCCGTCACGTCGATACCGTGCGCGGCGTGGTGGCCAATTGCGTGCGCGCTATGCCCACGCATGAGGAGTTCATTGCGCGGCACTGCGCAGCGCCGATTGCGGCCTGATGGAGTGGCCGCAGCTCCAGCTGGCATCGCGCCCTCGCATCGAAACGCTCGCGGTTGATGGCCAACCCGTCTGCCATGTGGTGGACGGGGCTTTGGGTAACCCCGAGGCGTGGCGAGCCTTTTCGGCGGCATCGCGGCAAGCGTTTTCGGACGCCCCGCACAATGCATTTCCGGGCCCCGAGTTGCGGCTTCCGGAGCCTGTGTCTGCGGCCTTGGCGCAGTTCTTCGATGAGCATTTGCGGCGCTCGTTCGACGCGCGTCGCACGGAGCGCATGTACGCGCGTTTGTCGATGGTGAACCGCAAGCCCGAGGCCTTGCAGCCTTGGCAGTGGCAGCCGCACGTCGATCAATTGCAAACGGCGCCCGGCCAATGCGTGGCCGCGTCGGTGCTGTATCTGTTTGAAGACGAGTCCTTGGGTGGTACGAGTTTTTATCGACCCAAGCGCGCGGCTGAAGACACCTTAGCGATGATCGAAGAGTCGGCGAATCTCTCGGCAGAAGACTTCAGTCGCAAACACGGTGTCACGCCCGGCTACATGACCGAGTCGAACGCTTGGTACGACAAGGTGGCCAGTGTGCCCGCACGTTGGAACCGCTTGATTGTCTATTCGGGCACGGTGTTTCACAGCGGCGAGATCGCGCATCCGGAAAAACTCAGCGACGACCCGCTGACCGGGCGCCTCACGCTCAACGGCTTCTTCACCTGCCGGCGCAACGCGCGCTGACCACGCACTACCAAACCGCGTGTTTGGCAGAATGGCGTTTCGTCGAAGGACGCGGGGAGCGTTGACGGACGGATGCGAAAGGTAGGGACAGGATGCTGAATGTGGTGCTGCTCGGCGAGCGTCGCTTGCTGTTTGATGGGCGTGATGTCGGCGGAGAGGTCCAGTACCGAAAGGCGTGGGCTCTTCTCGGCTATCTCGCCATTGAGCGCGGCCGACGTCATTCCCGTGAGCAGCTCGCCGAGCTTCTTTGGCCGGCATTGCCGCCCGTTGCTGCGCGGACCAACCTTCGACAAGTGGTTTCGAATCTCAACCGTGTTTTTGAGTCCTGCGGTGCGCCGGAGTTACTACTGGCGACCCGCGAAGACGTTGGGTTGTATCCCCACCCGGCTGTGCGCGTCGACCTCCACGAACTGGAGCGCGTCGTCGAAGCGCCGTCTTCGGAGTTGCTCAGTCTTGACGAGTGCGCTGTCGACCTGGGGGGCGAGTTCCTTGCTGGGCTGCACCTCGACGACTGCCCGGACTTCGAGCAATGGCTGCAACCGACGCGATCACGTTTGGCTGCCAGTGGTGCTCGCGCGCTTCGGCGCTTGTTGGAGGCGCAGCAGGCCGCCGGCATTGGCCGACGGGCACTCGCCACCGTGAAGCGCCTTGTGGCGCTCGACCCTTGGGATGAATCTGCGGTGCGGCAGTGCATGAGCTTGCTGGCCGCCGACGGTCAGTGCGCGGAAGCGCTGCAGCTCCATGAGCGACTGACTACCGCGTTGCTCGAGGATATGGGCACCACGCCGACTCAAAGTACGACGGCTCTGCGCGATGCCATTCGTGCTGCGATGGACGCTGGCTTGCCCTTCGCTCCGTCGCAGGCTGTGTTGTCCAGAACATGGTCGCGCCATTGGGCCTGTGGCCTTGTTTGCCGCGTGCATGCGGTCGGCACCGCGGCGACCGACGCGTTGCTCGCCGATGTCATCGCGCATGTGCAGGGCGCCGGGGCGCGCCTGCTGTTCGCGAACCGAGATACCGCTTACCTGGCTGTGGTGGCAGAGGCCGACCCCGGCGACCCCACCGACGTCGCGCTGCGCGCCGCGCGGCTCGCCGCGGACGCCATGCAAGCGTTCCACGCCGGTCTCGCCCTCGCGCTCAGCCCGGCGCTGGTCCAGTCGCATCCGCAGGCGGGTCTCGCCCTCGTCGGCAATGCCGGCGAATGGGCAGCACACCTGCTTCCGCAGGCCCGATCGGGCGTGGTGCTCGTCTGCGAGTCGCTGTTCGAGAACCTCTTCGAGGCGTTCGCGCTGCACCCGCACGCGGAAGTGCCGGTCGCGGATTCCCCGCGCCCGATGCGCATCTGGCGGCTCGGGGCCGAGGGCGTGTCCACGTCGAGCGAATTGGCCGAGACGGCCCTCGCCGAGGCGGCGCTGCCGAGCGGGGTGCGCCAGCCCGACGAGCCGGAGGGAATCCCCGAATTGCTCACGCTCCGCCTTGGCGAAGCGCCGCCCGACGAGGACCTTTCCGCGAGCGCCTGGCTGACCGTGGTGGCGGGTGCCGACCGCGGCAAGCGCGCCGGCGTCGGCGAGCGGCCGCTGGTGCTCGGTCGATCGTCCGACTGCGACCTGCAGCTGCCGCGTCGCACGATCTCGCGGCACCACTGCGTAGTGTGGCGCTCCGGCGAGCACTACCGCGTCCGCGATCTCGGCGCGACTAATCCGACCCTAGTGAACGGCAGCGTGGTCCGCGACACCCGCCTCGTCGACGGCGACCGCGTGACCGTCGGCGAGTGCACTCTGGTGTTCGGGAGCGAGGTGTAGCGGCTACTGGCTCATGCGAAGGTAGGCCACTACTTCGGCCGTCTGCGCGTCAGGGTTGGTGCCGCCGACCAAGTTGTCGTCGTCTTGCAGGCTCCACGGCTCGCTGGCCGCGGTGGTGCGTGCCTCGAAGCCGGCCTCACGAAAGCGGCCATGGCGCGCGTCCACCCGCCCGTCGATCTTGGTGTCGAGCAGGGTCGCCATCGAGGGCGTCAGGCCTTCGAAACGCATGATGTTGCGTGGTCTAGCGGCGTAGGCACCGACCGACCCGAACGGTTCCGACCAGGCCACCGCGCCCGCGCACACGCGGATCTCGTGCGGTAGGCCGCGACCGTCCTGGTACACATATCGGTCGGCGAGCCCTTCTCCACGACCCACCGGCAAGGTCACACCCGCGCGAAGCATCGCGTTCTGCAGGTCGACACCGCATAGGAAGCGGTTGGTGCCTGCGTTGACGAGCCCGGTCGGGTTGTCGAAGTTGTCGCCGGGCACGGTGTTCGTGCCTGTGGCGAAGCGGTCGTAGGCGAGCAGCCAGCCCTGCACGAAGTCGCTGGCGAGGCGCTCGGCCTGCGCGCTGCGGTAGACGTCGCGGCCCACCGAAGCGGCGCCGACGATCAGGGCGATGATGACCAGCACCACCGACATCTCGACGATGGTGAAGCCGCGGACGGAGAGGGCGCGCATCAGTAGATCCCTGCCGCGTCGGCGGCTTCGGCGTGTTCGAGCACCGCAGTTTCCAGCGCGGCGCTGCGGGTGATCAGCGGGTCGACGTCGTTGAACGCGTCGTTCGCCGAATCGAGCGAGATCGCAGCGGTGGCCACCAAAGCCGCAGCGGTGACGGTCACGGCGACGGCGGCCGCGGTGGCCACGGCACCGAGTGCGACGCGGAAGGACGCGACGCCGGTGCTGGCGAGGCCCTCGGATACCGTGTCGGCGACACCGCCGGCGGCGCTGGCCGTTCCGCCTGTGGCACCGAGCACCGCCGCCGCCCCATTCGCGACGTTGGCCTCGGCGAGCTTCTTGGCGATCTCGAGCTGGCTCTTGTAGTCGACCAGCGCGGCGTGGGTGACGGCGACCGCCGCGGCGGCGTTGAAGTGCGCGTGCGCGGCGGCGGAGAGGTTGTCGCCGCAGCGCATCCGCGTCCACAGCTGGTCGAGGCCGACGGCGAGCACGCGGTCGCTGTAGCCGAGGCCGCTGCCTCGCCGCGGCGAATCGAAGGCCGGCGCGGTGCCGGCTTGCTGGCCACCGAAGCGCTCGCCCGGCGCCGGCAACGCCACGGCATAGGCGACGTGGTCGTCGATGGTCGATGGCGAGTCGGTACGGGTGACGTGTAGGAATCGGGCGTCCACCGGGGCCGCCTGAGCTGAGCGAAGGGCCCAGCAGAGGTCCAGGCCATTGCGGTTGCCCAGAGGATACTCGGTGGCCACGCCGCCGCCGAACACGCGCATCGGTGCGAAGCGGTCGATCAGCGTCGCGAGGTCGGCGCCCTGGTCGGGGGCGGTGGGGCGCCGCAGCACGCCGTAGCGCATGAGCCGCGCGCTGGCATCCGGCAGGCCCAGCGTACGGTACGGCAGCAGGCCGACCTGGCCTGCGCCGCAATCCTCGAGGCCATTGGTGTTGCTGGCTGGGCAAGGCAGGCGGCTGTTTACCATCGCGAAGGCGAGCACCGCATCGTCGGCACGCTTCAACAGGTCGCGCCCCGCGGTCTCGCGTCGTTCGTGTGTGGCCATCTGCATGAACTGCACAAGCAGCAGGGTGACAAGACCCATGGCGACCAGCGCGATCGCAAGCTCCACCAGCGAGAAGCCGCGCTGGTTCCGGGTCAAGGGCAGGGAATGGTTCATGGCTGCAGTCCTTCCTGGTCAAGTTGCCGGGCCCGCGCCAGCGTGCTGTCCGCCAGTGTCTGCATGCGGGTCAGGTTAGCCGCCGCCTTCGCGCGTTGGTCGTTGGCGACGCCCATCGCCGTTTCGGCATCCTGTCGGTCCGCCACGGCGCCCACGAGGTTGTCGATGGCGATGCCCAGCTGGAAGCCCGCGGTGACGTGCGCTGCGATGCCGGTGGCGATGCCGAGCGGGTCCGGCGGAAAGCCAGGGATCTCCTGCAGGATGGCCAACGCTTCCATGAATACGCCGTAGGCCACGTCGAAACCGGCAAACACTTCGCTCGTGCGGGCGTTGTCGAGGTTCATGTCGGCGACCTGCACAGCGAACACGCGGAAGCGGTCGTACTCATCCGCGGCCTGCGCGAGGTCGTAGGCGGCATAGGCCGCGCGCGCGCCGCCGTGGGCCTGCGCCACACGGTCGGGGCAGCCGAGGCGACTGGCGAATTCCCCCGGCCCCACGGCTAGCACCGAGCGCTCGCCGATCCCTTCGCTTCCGGGCAGCGCGAAGGCCGCCCCGGCGAAGCTGTCATGGCCCGCGGGGCCGCCGTGCATGAGCGCGAAGGCAGTGGGAATGCCGTCCATGCCGGTCAGCGAGAGCGCGCCGGCCCCTTTCAGCGCCATGCAGAAATCGAGGCCGTTCACCTCGGCCGAAAGCGTCGGCGTCGCCGGCACCGCACCAACGGCCGGCGGCAGCATCGGCGAGAACGTGTCGCCGGGCGAGACCGTGAGCGAAGGCTGCACCTGGTAGCGCAGTTTCAGCGAAGGCGGCAGGCCGAGAGTATCGACGGGCAGCACGGCCATACCGTTCTCGATTGCCGGCGCGGGAAGCCGGGCGTATGCAAGCACATGACCCAGCAGGGCCTGTTCGGCCTGCGCGAGCTCGCGCTGCGCCACGTCGTCGGCCGCGACCTTCGGTGCGAGCGGAAGGAAGCGCCAGAGCGCCAAGCCGATCGCCGCCATGATGACCAGCACGACCGCCATCTCAACCAGCGACCAGCCGCCTGCCGCTCGCCCGCCGCTGCTCCCCGCGCGGCGCATCACGGCGTCACCCCGCAGGAGGTCGGCTGCACGGTGCCGGTGGCACCGCGGCAATTCGCCGCTTCCATGATCGCGTTGGCCCCGGTCCACACCGCCCGGGCCTGGACACCGCTGGCGCTGCCCGGCGGGGTCAGCCCGCGCAGCGCATCGCACTGTGCCTTCGCCTTCTCGTAGGCGGTTCGCTTGGTGTCGAGCTCCGCCTGCTTCTCCGCCACAGCCGACTCCAGGCCCAGCGACTTGTAGACCAGCTTGGCGTAGGTCTCGCGCTTATCGCTGTCGTTTTGGTAGGGGATGATCAGCGGATCGCACTGCCCGAAGATCGTGCAGTCCAAGGGGCCCGCGAGGCCGCCAGAGTTGGGGATGTAGTCCTTGATCTCCGGCTCGCGCAGCGCGACCGCGGCATCCTCGGCATTGCGGTAGGCGATCAGGGCGTCCTGCACGGCGACGAGGGCGGCGTCGCGGTCGGCCTGCTTCCAGGGTTGGCATTGACGCTCGCGCACTTGCGCAGCCGTCAGGATGTTTGCGTCGCAGGTGGTTAGGCCACGGAGGGACGTGCGGAGGTTGTCGCAGCGGCGCCTGCCCACGAGGTCTGGTGGCGGGTTGGCGTCGCAGACGCCGACGTCGGCGGTGAGCTGTCGCACCGACTCGTTGATGTCGCGAAGTTCGTTCTGGGCGTTGACCAGCGCCTGCTGGCTGCTGTCATAGGCGAACTGCGCAGCCTTGGCGCGGCGGATGGCTTCCAGCTTCGCCTGCAGCAGCCTTTCGGCCGCGGCGCGCGAATCCAGCCATTGCTGGTAGCGACGGTCGAAGGCGTCCGGCGGCTCGTTGGGGAAGCGCACGGGCTCGATGCCGTAGTCGATCAGCACCACCGACGGGACCTGCTCAAGCTCTACCAAGCGTACGCGGACCCGAACCGCCTCGGCGCGGATCGAGGCCAGTTCGGCCTCGGTGGCCTGTACGTCTTGCAGTAAGCCGCTGCGGAACTGCGGCGGATCGATCGTCACCAGCCGGCCGTCCGGGCCGACGCCTTGGGTGATGAAGCCGCCCTCGGCGGCAATGCAGGTGCGCTCGGTTGCAGAGGATAGGTCGATGGTCGCGCTCGGTAGTCCCCGCTCCGCTAGGTCGCGTGCTTCGATGGTCAGGGCCAGGGCGGCGGAGGTCGGCACCACCGCGGCAGCGGCGAGGACGGTGGCGCTGGTGGCCAGCCCGACGGCGATGCTGCCGGCGATCACGGCGGCGGTATACGGCGGGATCAGTCCGCATCCCACCAGTACCGCGCAGGAGGCGATCGCCGCGGAGAGCTGCGACGAGGCGGTGGCGAGCGTCGACACCGAGTTGGCGATGCTGGCAGCGGAGAGCGCGACGCTGACGCCGGACAACACCACCGATACCGCGGCCATGTCGACCGCCAGCTTCGTGTCCTTCTTGTTTCCTTCGTGCTGCTCGGTGACTTCATCGCTGACGTCGACTGCCAGCGCCAGCATGTCCACCGCCGCGAGTGCGACGCCATCGGCGTTTGTCGGGTCGGCGAAGCCGCAGCCCAAGGTCTGCGCGAGGCCGTTGAAATCACGCACGCGGGTGCGGTCGTCGTAGTCGCCGCTCGTGCCCAGAGACGGCGCGGCCACCGCCGCCTGCGGGTCCTGGTTAATGCCATCGAAACGACCGCCGGCCCCCGGCGTTGGCCCTGCGGCGGCGAGGCCAAAGGCCACGTTCACCGCTGTGCCCGACGGATCGAGCGTGCGTGCCCGGTCGAGGCGCGGCGTGGGTTGGGTTTCTCGCGCGGCCGCGCCCAGCTTCGCGCACAGGTCGAGTCCGTTGACCGGCGGCAGGTCGTGCGTCGTGCCGTCCCACTTGTGGGGGCCAAACGTGTTGCTGGCGATCGCGAGGTCGCTGTTGGGGCTGCCCCGATAGACGGTGTAGCGCATCGGCGGCATGGGGCCGAAGCCGCCGGGATGCACGGATTCCAGCGCGCGCGTTGGTAGCCAGCCCTTTTCGCTGGCGCCAACGCAGGCCGTGGCTGCGCTCGTCGGGCTACTGACAGGGCAAGGCAGGCGCGCGTTAGCCGCCGCGTAGGCCACGATCGCCTCATCGGCCCAGCGCAGCGCGTCTTCTTGCGTCGTTGCCTGCTCGGCCGGCTGGTTCGCGCGCAGCAGCGTGAGGCCGGCGGCGAGCGCCGCGCCGACCAGCACGATGATCACCAGAGCCTGCAGCAGTCCCATGCCGCGCTGCCGCGACGGCATGAGCAACGGCGGGTGGCGCATGGGTGAGTAGGCGAACGGCGTCATCACGGTTCTCCGTTTCAAAACTGGGGGGCGGACATCGCCTGCTTCACGAGGTCGTAGACCGGCAGCAGGAGCGCGACGATGAGCAGGATGAACATGCCGCCGGCAAGCAGCACGACCACGGGCTTGATGATTTCCGAGAGGTTCGCGATCAGTCGCTGCAAGCGCAGGCTGTACTCTGCCGAGAGCCGCGAAAGCTGCTGGTCGAGCGTGCCGGTGTCTTCGCCCACCGACACCATGCGCACCAGCATCGGTGGGAATCCGCCCACCTGACGCATGGCCGACGACACGCGGTCGCCGCGCTCCATCACCTGTCGGATTGCGACAATGCGCTCGCGGTAGTACTCGTCGCTCATCGCGCGCTCCATCACTTTCAAGCTGCTCACCATGTCGACGCCGGCGCGGATCAGCAGCGCGAGGTATTCCGTAAGGAATGCGAGACCGGAGGAATTCATCACCGTCTGAGCGATCGGTGTGCGGTGCAACACTTGGTGTACGAATCGTCGGAAGGGACGGCTGTGGCGCCATGTGATCCAAAGCGCCAAGCTCGACAGCACGAGGCCCGCAAGGATGGTGAACACGTTTGCGGTGAACCATTCGGAGAACGCGATCACCGCGATGGTGAGCGGCGGCAGCTTCGCGTTCATCTGCTTGAAGAGGCCGGTGAGGTTCGGGATCACGTAGTAGATCCAGAACGCACCCGCCGCAAAGATTGAAGCGAAGACGAAGGCCGGGTAGATCAGCGCCTGCCGTGTGTCGGCGCTCATCTTCGCCACGCGTTCGACGTGGTCGGCGGCTTCCGCCAGCATCAGGTCCATGCTGCCGGTCTCGTCGCCGATCATCACCAGGTTGCGGACGGTCTCGGGGAAGGTGTCCGGGTAGCGGGCGAAGGCGTCGCTCATCGACGCGCCGGCGTCGAGTTCGTCCATCAGGTTCCGGGCCACGCGCGCGGCGTTGGACGCGCGCCCGGTGCCGACTTCCTGCGCGACCGCGCGAAGCGCCTCGACCACCGGAATGCCGCTGCTGGTCATCACGGCCATATCGCGCAACATGCCGGCCAGTTCTGGTGGCCGGATGTTCGGGCGCACCAAGTGGGCGAGGCTGCGCTGCGTCTCGGCGAGCCAGGCGGGCAGCCGCCGGAGGTCAACGACGATCCCCTCGAAGTTCTTTTCCAACCAGATGCGCGCCGAGACGTCCTGCTCGACCGCGAGCTGCGCGATGCCGGTTTTGGTTCGCCCACTGGCGAGCAGCACCCGGTAGAAGTAGACGTTCATGGCGTCGGCCCGTCGCCCACCACGCGGAGCACTTCGGCGGGTGTCGTTTGGCCCAGTGCCACGCGACGCTTCGCCACGTGCGTCATGTCGTGGAAGCCAGCGGCGTGCGCGAGGCTGCGCACAGCCTCGCGGCCGGCATCGTCGGCGATGGCGTTGGCAATGGCGTCGTCGAGCACGAGGATCTCGTACACCGGCAGGCGTCCGCGGTAGCCGCTGCCACGGCACTGCTCACAGCCGCTGCCTCGGCGGCCACACGCGTTGGGATCGTCGATGCTGAGCCATGCGCGTTCGGCGGCGGTGAACGGCACCGAGACGCTGCAGTGCGGGCAGTTCTGCCGCACCAGCCGCTGGTTGACCACCGCTAGCAGGTTGTCGGCGATCACCTGTGCTTCAAGGCCCAGCGGGCGCAGGCGCGGCACCACGCCGAACACGCCCGAGACGTGCAGGGTGGAAAGCACGAGGTGGCCGGTGGCGGCGGCCTCGATGGCGGCCTGCGCGGTCTCGCCGTCGCGCATTTCGCCGAGCAGGATCACGTCCGGGTCATGGCGCAGGAAGTGGCGCAGCGCTGAGCCGAACTCGTAGCCCGCGCGGCGGTTCACTTCGGTCTGGCAGGCACCGGGCACGCGGTATTCAATCGGGTCCTCAACCGTCAGCACGTTGCGTTCGATCAGCGACTGCATGCGCAGCGCCGCGTGCAACGAGCTGCTCTTGCCCGAGCCCGTGGGGCCGGTGATCAGGATGAGGCCGGCGGGCTTGGCGAACATGCGCTCCAAGCCAGCTACGTCCTCGGGGAAGAATCCCAGTTCGGCAAGGCCCGATAGGTCGCTGTGTTCGGGCAGCAGGCGCATCACCATGCGCTCGCCGCTCTCGCTGATCAGCGTGGAGACGCGCACCGTCAGCGCGCTGTCGAGCACGGTCGCGCGGAAGCTGCCGTCCTGCGGGCGGCGCTGCTCCGAGATGTCCATCTCGGCAGCGAGCTTGATGAAGCCCAGCAGGCGCTGCAGCGAAGCAGGCATGGCGAACATCGGGCGCAGCACGCCATCCACGCGGAAGAGCACATGGATGCTGCCTTCGGCCGGGGCGATGTGGATGTCGGTGGTGCGCTCGCGGACCGCGAGGTGGAGCAAGTAGTCGAGCAACTTCTCTGGGCTGTACGCGTGGTCGACGTCTGCCGAGATGCGCTTGAGCTCGCGTTCCAGCAGTGACTCGACCGGGTTTTGCGCGAAGTAATAGGTGTAGCGGATCAGCTGGGCGACGCGGGTGAACTCGCCCTGCACGAAGCGGCAACGCAGGCCGGAGCGTTGCAGCACCAGTTGTTCAATCGCCTCGCGTTCGGAGTCGCCAAGCAGCACTTCAAGCGTATTGTCGATGCGACGCAGTGGCAGGAAAGCGCGCAGCAGGCAGAGTTCGCGATTAAACAGCGCCAGCACTTGCGGATCCGCTGGCGGCAAGGTTTCGACCGGTGTGAATGTGATGCCCTGCAACTCGGCGATGACGCGGACGATTTCGCTTTCACTGGCCAGGCCATGCTTGATGAGCAACTTGCCGAAACGCTGACCCTCGATGGCGTACTTCTGCAATGCGTAGTGCAGCTGCGCGGCATTCAGCAGGCCGCGCTCCACGAGGATGTCGCCGAGTCGTTGGGCGGCTTGGCCGGCGCTCGCGGAAGCAGGCACGTTAACGGCAGCCATGCGAGGTCTCCAGACGCAATACGGTGAGTGCGGCGTCGCGGGTCATGGTCGCGTTGCTCCGACCAGAGCCATGGCAGCGGCCAGCTCTGCGGAATCGCCGCCGGAGAAGCGCAGCGCGCGCAATCGCTGGCTGGCGCCGTCCACATCACCTTGCTCTGCCTCCAGTAGCGCGAGGTTGATTGCCGCGTAGCGATCGGCGGGCACGCGTTGCACGATCTCCGCGTACAGGGCCATCGCTCCTGCGCGGTCACCGGATTGGTGGGCGTGCCAAGCTTGCATGCGCAGCAGCGTCAGGCTTTGCGGCGGAAGCTGTGCGGCCAGTTCGTCGATCAGGGTTTTGCTGCGAACGAGCTCGCCCGAACGGAGGGCTTCTTCGATCTCAGCGACGGCGCGACCGATCGCCTGCGGGTCAATGTTCTCGACTGCCCTGGCCTCAGCAGCAGGCGCTGCTGAGCTGGGTTCTGAGACTGCCGCCACAGCCGCTGTGGCGAGTCCCAAGGCCAACGCGGCCGCTGCTGTCTGTGCGATCCATCGGTTCATAGCACCGTCACTCGCAGCACCATCACCAGCTCGCGGCTGTTGTGGCTCCGGGTCTCGGCGCCGAACAGCTTGCCGAGGCCGGGCACGTCCGACAGCCCGGGGATGCCGCTGTCGCTGTTCTGCGATTGCTGGTCGATCAGGCCGCCCATCAGCACGGTGTCGCCGTCGCTCAGGTTCAGCGTGGTGGTCATGCCCTTGAAGCTGATGACCGGCAGGGTCACCGCGTTGCCGTTGCCGACCTCGACCAGTTCGAGGCTGCCGGGCGCCACTTCGGTTTGCATCGGATGCACCAGCATCTCGACCTCGCCGTCGTCGTGGATCAATGGCGCCACGCCGATGACCACGCCTGCGAACAGCGATTCGGTCTGCACATCGGCGGAGGTATTGGTGGCCCCACCGCCGGGGTTGCTGAAGCTGGTCGTCGACTTGCTGACGTAGCGGATGTTGCGGCCCACGCTCAGGTAGGCCGGTGTGGCGTTGCGAACCCGCACGCTCGGGTTGGAGATCACCTTGACGTTGCCGAAGCCGCGCAGCACGTTCAGCGCCGCCGAGAAGGTGTCGCCGGTGTAGCCGATGCCGGCGCCGCGGCCCAGCGGGTTGCCGATGGTCTGGCGCGGAATGGTGAGCAGCCGCTCGAGGGTGTTGTCGCGCGGTCCGGGAAGGCGGCCGGCCACCGGGTCGAGCTGGATCGGCGCGTCGCCAAAGATGCCGGCCACGCGGCCGCGCAGCAGGTTCCAGTCGACGCCGAACTGGAACTGGTCGTTCAGCTGCACGTCGATGAGCTGCGCTTCCACCAGCACCTGGCGACCGAGAATGCGTTGGTTGCGCTCGATGACCTCGGCGACGGCGCGCACCTGCGACGGCCGCGCCCGCACGAACAGCGTGCCGGTGAGCGGGTCGAGAGCGAAGCGCGCGGCCTCCTGCGGGGTCTGGCCCTGACGTGTTCCGGTGTCCTCCTTGAGGATGCTTTCGATCGTGGCTGAGAGTTGCTTGTAGGGGTCGCTGTCTTTGCCGACGCTGCCGTCCATGACCAGCGTGCCGCGTAGCGATTCGCCGCCGCCTGCCGCGCTTGCGCCGGCACCGAAGACGTCGCCGCCAGTGCTCATTTCCAGCGACGAGGTGCTGTTGAGCGTGTCGAGCTGGAACACGCGCTCCTGCATCGGGCTGACGACCAGCGCGCCACTGCGGGTTTCGCCGTGCAGGTCGAAGGCGTTGAGGATGTGGTTGTAAACCTCACGTGCGGTCACGTTCTTGAGGAACAGACTCGCGCGCTGGTCGCGCGACTGCACGCTCGGGTCGATGATCAGGTTCATGCCCAGCTGCTCGGCCAGCGCCCACAGCAGGGCGTTGACGCTGGCATCGTTCATGTTGATGGTGACCACGCGGTTTTCCATCGGGTCGTACACCGGGGCAAGCGCGGCCGCGGGCACAGCAGCGGGGTTCTGCCGTTCGATTTCTCGACGCAGCCGGGCGTGCTCCTCGGCGAGCACAGCCGACTCGTGCGCGGCCTTGTTGGAGAGCTGCTGAAGGGCCACCGGTTCCGGCGGCGGCAGCGATTGAACGCTGCGCGGGACGCTGCTGCAGCCGGCACCCAGCGTTGACAGGGTCGCGAGCACGGCCAGCGCTAGGGCGCTACGGGTGGAGCGGTTCGGTGCGGAGAGGGTCATGGTCGGGCTCGGCAGGGGCAGGAGGGATTCAGCGAGTGCGCGCGGCCAACCAACCAAGCAGCGCGCTGGCGCCTTCGGCCAACACGACGTCGTCGTTGTCGGCGGTCGCGCGCCGTGAAGGAGCGGCGATGCAGTTCGAACTCGCGTTCGCCACACCCGCGTTGACACCATCGAAGCCCGCAGGAATCGCGGGCTGGTTGTCACGGTCGGTGACGGGCGCGATCAGCGCGTAGGCGGGGTTGGATTGGACGAACGAGCAGTTTTCCGGCGCGGATGCGGTTCCCGCTCCGGTGAGGTACGGCCGGTTGGTGCCCTTTGGCAGCCGTGCGGTTGCGGCAAGCGCGGTGCGGAAGCGGGCGACGCCGTCGAGGTCCGCCCCAAGAGTCGCGACGGCCGGCGGCGCCACGAGGTCAACGCCTGCACGGCTGACGGCGTAACGCATCCGGCGTTCGCGCTCTGGTTTGGCGAGGCCCAGGCTTTCGTAAGGCAGCCAGCCGATCTGGTTCGTTGACGGGCAGAGGCCGCCAATGCCTTCGCGCGCTAGGTCGCCGTTGGGGCTGAGGTCGGGGCAGGGCAGGCGCTTGTTTCGAAGGGCGAAGGCGCGCACCGCTTGGCGCGCGGCTTCGGCATCGGCCTTGGCGAACGTGGTTTTGCTCTGGCCGGCCACTTCGTCGTAGCCGCTGCTGACCACGATGCTGAGCACGCCGATGATCGAAACCACGACAGCGAGCTCGACCAGCGTGACGCCAGACTGCCGTCGCGGCATCGCGCCTAGGCCGGTCTTCGAGCGCAGGAGTCCTGAGCGCGACATCTCAGCGCCCCGTCGCTGCGGCAGGCGCCATCGGTGCGCCGCGGGGATCGAGGCCGCCGAACGGAAGGGCGGCGCCGGTGCGGGATACGTCGTTGCGCACCTGGCCTTGCAGTCGGGCGAATTCGCGACGCAGTTCCTCGATGCGTGCATCCCTAGCGGCGCTGCGCGGCTGCCGGATCTCGGCTTGCATTTGGCGCGCGACGCCTTGCATCTGCACGCTGATGTCGAGGTTGTGGCGCAGGGCTTCGAGGTTGATCTGCGCCTTGACCTGCGGGTCGTCCATAGCCTCCAGTGCGTCCAGCGCCTTGCGCAGATGCTCGCCGCTCGCAACCGAGCGCTCGAGCGCGTCGTCGAGCACCGCAGACATCGACTGCTGCAATTCGGCCATGCGCTGCTCCCGGCGCGCTGCCGCGGTATCCGCGGGCGGCGTTGCCGGCTGTTCCGCAGGTAAGGCGTTGGCCCAGGGCGGAGGGGGTTCGGTACTGCCAGTGGCCGGAGCCGCAGGAGCAGGCTCCGCTTCGGCTGCGGCCGAAGCGGCGGTTCCGGCAGGGGAGGCGCGCTCTTCGGCGGGCTGGGGTGCGACGCCGCGCAGGGCAGCCACCGCGAGCAGGCCGACGACGACGGTCGCTCCGATGCCGATCAGCAGGGTGCGATTCGGCGTCATGGCGTGCCTTCCTTCGACGGCGCGGCTTCGCCCGGCACGCGGACGGCCAAGGTGTGTGTCTTGCCTTCGCTGTCTCGGATCTGCACGGCGCGCGGGTCGATGCGGCGCACGACGGCACCATCGTGCAGACGTGCACCCTTGCCGACCAGAACGCCGTCGATCATGGCCTGCGGCGCCATGCCTGCCCCGGAAATGATGAATGACACGATGCGTGGTGCCGGGCCTGCTTCCGAGGCGGCCACGGCGAATCCATCACTCGCTGCGGCGGAGCGATCGGCGTCAGTCGTTTCGCTTCCACTCTTTGGCGGCACCGCGATGATCGCTGCAGTGGCGATGTCTCGCGGCGTCTGCTGAAGCGATGTGAGCGACACACCGAGCGCATCTGCCTGTTGGATCTCAAGCTCAATCTGAGCGGCCACTGCGCCATCGGCTTCGGCATACCCCGTGGGGAAGGCCTGCGGCTTGGCAAGGATCATCGAGCCGACCCAGCTGGCAACGCCCAGCCAGCCCACGAGAGCAACGAGAGCGAATTGCTTGGGCTTCATGGGGCAATCCCCGTGTTCGGCGCGATCGGCGCACGGGTGAGTTGGTAAGAGAACAGGCCGCCCGGCGCGCTGCCGCCAGCGTTACCGGCTTGCGGATCGATTGCGACGGGCGAATAGCCGGCATCGCGCAGGCGCTGCACGAAGCGCGCAATTTGCTGGCCACGCTCGCCTTCGCGCTGGCTGCCGCTGTAGTTCACCAGCCCATCGATGCGCAGCGTCGGCGTGTCTGGAACGACGGTGTCGAGGCGCAGGCGCAAAATGCGGACATCAGTGCCTGCAGCTTCGCGAAGCACCAGCAGAGTCGCGGCGGGGTCAAGCTGGCCGCTGAGCGCCGTGGCGCGACCAATGAAGCCAGCCACCGCAGGGAAGTCCGTTGGCATCGTTTGGGGCTGCGCCAGTGCGCCGACATGCTCATCGAGTGCGGACACTTGGGCGCGAAGGCCGTCGGTCCGTTGCTCTTCCTCGTGCGCCGCCAAAGCCCAGCGTCCGCCGAGCGCACCCAGCCCGAGGGCCAGCACCAGCGACGCCGCACTGGCCCAGGGCAGCAGGCGCTCGGCGAGGAACATGGCGCGCGCGCTGCCGGAGTTGACCGCGACAGCAGGGGTCACGGAGCGCAGCAGGAGCATGGCCCCGCTGCGGTAGCGGCGGCCTTCCGCATCGGAGACCTCTTCGTGCGGCGCGAGCGTGACTGGCGCGCCGCAGTTGGCCGCGAAGATCTCGAGCAGCGTTTCGTCAAGCGGTGCTGCTGAGGCATCGCGCGCAGCCTCGTCGTTCCGCACGGTGATCGGCCCGACCCAAATCGATCCGGAGCTTGCGGCCGGTAACGGGGCGGAACGGGTGTACTCGGCCTGCCCGTCGAAGCTCATGGTTCCATCGTCGGAATCGGCGGCCGCGCCCGTGCGCTCGGTTGGCGTGTCGTCGCTCGCCGGCTCGCGATTCACAGCATGGTCCGACGATGGCTTAGACGTACGCACCTTCGCTGTCGAAGCGCCGCGCTTTGCCAGCGGCGTCAACGCACCGATCCACTCGATGGCCAGTGGCTCGAGCGCGCCGTCATCGGCCGAGAGCATGACGCCGGCACTGTCGCCCAGCGCGCCGACGGTCATCGCCAGATCATCGCGTGAGTCGCTGAAGGCGAGCGCCGAGGCGTACACCACAGTGTTGCGCAGAGCGGCGAGGAACAGAACTTTCCGGCCGCAATGCAGGACGACACCATGCCCCGGGCGAAGGCGTTTCCACAGCAGGCCAACCAGCGGCACCAGCAGGCAGTGATCTTCTTGGCCATCGGCCCAGGCGAACAGGGCTTGCCAACGATCCAGCGGCACCGCTGTGAATAGCGCCTGGTAGCCGTTGCCGACGGTCCGCATGCGGTGGATCAGCACCTTGCTGTCACCGTCGAGCAGGCCATCTGCGCGCAGTCGGCGCTCGATCAGGGCCATCGCATGCGAGGGGCTGCCTTCGAGTGAGGTGACATCGCTGACAGCGCCATCGAAATCGGTGACCACGATGGTCGGCTGAGACACGCGGGGCCGGGCGTCCATCGTCGCAACGCGGTCGCCCTCGAACGACAGCCACTTGCCATCGATATGCAACAGGGACTGGCGGCTCATGGTGCTTCCCCGGTGCGGAAGAGCAAGGTGCCGCGCATGCTCAGAAGCAAGGGCGGGCTGCGTGGGTCGGTGGTGTCGAACAACCCTTCGTCTGGGCGCGTAACGGAGAGATCGAAAGCCTCCGCCCCGAAGATTCGCGACTCGTCGCGGGTCACCGAACCTAGGAGGTTGTTGATGTCCTCTCGGCCCATCGGGGCCTGCGACACGTTGATCAGGCGTTCGCCCCAACGGCCTTCCGCGAAGCCGGCGGCATTGGCCCGTTCGGCCACATCACGCGCGCGCTCGGCCAGTTGCACCCGCAGCTCTGCCTCGCGCAGCCTTTGCTGGGCGGCTGTCAGTTCCTGCTCGGCTGCATTGAGTTGCAGGTAGGCGTCGGCGAGTGCCTGTCGCGTGGTGGTGAACCACGCTGCGGAGAGCAGCAGTGCGCCCAGCGTCGCTGCGAACGTCAGCAGCATCGCCTTCCGCGAGCCGGTCGTGCGGGCCACAAGTCGAAGGGGGGCGGAGGTCATGGCCGTGCCCTTACTGGTTCATCTTCAGGTGGGCGACCATCACGCGGACTTGGTCGCTGTCTGTGGCCGACGCGTTCACATCGTTGGCGCCGCCAGTCGTCGTGACGTCCTGCGTGTTGTTGCCGGCCCACTGGATGCCGGGATCGGTGGCGGTGCCGGCGGCACGGACCACGCCCTCCTGGCGGAAAGCCCCGTTCTGGGCGTCGGGCTTGCCGTCGATGGCTTGATCGAGCGCGCGGGCGAGGTCGGGCGTCAGACCGGTGATCACCATGACGTTGCCCGAGCCCGAGGCTGTGCCGGGCGGGTTCCACTGGAAGCAGATCTGAATTTCCTGCGGGTTGCCGTTGGTGTCGAGGTAGACGTAGCGGTCCTCGAGGCCTTCACCGCGGCCGGGCGGCAGGGTCACGCCAGCCTTGCGCATCAGATCGCGCAGGTCGAAGTTCGCGCCGGTCTGGTGCGCGCGGGCCATGCCGGGCCCTTGGTTCGCACGGCAGATCGCCAACGGCGGCGTGGCGCCGGCCATGTTACCGCCCGAGAGCGTCGTGCCGTTGCCAGCGAAACTGGCGCCGTTGACCATCAGGCGCGGCGCGCTCTGGTTGTCGCCGATCGGCGCCCCGAGTCGCTGGCTGTAGGTGTTGTAGGCCACCACCCACTGGTCGACGAACTTCTGCTTGATGCGCGTGTATTCGGCGTTGCGTTGGACGTCGCGGCCGATCATCACGGCGCCGAGGATCACGCCGATGATGACGAGGACGACCGCCATCTCGACGAGGGTGAAGCCGGTCTGGCGATTGCGGCTTGCGCCGCAGGGGGTTTGCGAAGCCATGTGGGAATCCCCGTAAAAGTGAGCGTTGGGCGGAGCCAGGGGCGAACCCTCGGCTTCGGACGAACGCTATTCGGGGACGGTAAGAGCTTCGTAAGAGCCGCCCCGCCTTGGCGGGACGGCTTCGGCTTCAACCCGCGAGTTGCCGGGCCAGCGCGGCGGCTTCGCGTCGCAGCGGTGCGCCTTCCACGAGGGCGCGGTCGAGCAGCGGACGAGCTTCGGCGAGGTGCCGTCGTGCGGCGGTGCGGTCGCCTGCGGCCATTGCCACCTGAGCTGCGATCAGGGCGGTCTTGGCGAAGTCATGGGGTGTGGCCCCCGCGCGTGCCGCTGCCAGCGCGCGCTCGGCGGTGGCTTGCGCGGCGACGTGTCGACCGTCGGCGGCCAGGAGTTGCGCCTGCAAACGGGGTAATCGCCAGCCGACCAACTCCAGCGTCCGCTCACCTGACGGCACGGAGAAGCCGGACAGGGTCTCCATGACCGTGGCCGGTGGCAGGCCATCCCGCCAGGCCAGTTCCTTGCCGAGCAGGAGCTGCATCCACCACTCGCGCAGACGCGTTTCCGGGTGGGCCAGCAGCTCTTCCACATAGGGGGAGGTCATCGCGCGGCCCTCGGCGAACCGGCCTCGTGCGAGCTCCACCCTCGCGGTGTTGAAAATGCCCCGCCGCACCGCCGGATCGTCCGCGGCGAAATGCTGGCGGCGGATGGCGAGCGAGGCTTCCATCAAGGGCATCGCAGCTTCGGGGTCGCCGCGATCCTCGAGCAGCAGCCCGAGGTTGTTCATGCTGATCGCCGTCGACATGGATTCGGCGCCGTTGATCTGGATCGAAAGCTCCAGCGCTCGCCGGAGCATCGGCTCGGCTGCGACGAAATCACCCGCCTCCCAGAGCAGTAGCCCGAGCTCGCCCACGATCGTCGAGGTGGCCCGCCCTTCCTCGCCATACAGCCGCAAAGCGAGGACGTGGCTCTCGCGGAAGGCCGCGAGGGCCTCGTCGAACCGGCGCTGTTGGGCAAGGGCCTGCCCTAGGCCGAGCAACGCGTTCTGCAGGGAGTACTCGCCTACCGTCCCCAATGCCCGCGCCATGGCGATCGACTCGCGATAGATCGGCTCGGCCGCGGTCGGTCTGCTGTCGAGCCGCTCGATGAGGGCGAGATTGTTGAGGGTGGAGACGACTTCGCCTTCGGCTCCAGTGCCGAGACCGCGGCGCAGACGGAGCGACTCGCCGAGCGCCTGCCGGGCCTCGTCGAAGCGGCGTGCTGTGCGCAAGGCCAGGCCGACATGATTGAGCGATTCGGCACGTGCTTCATCGCTGTCGTCTCCGCTCCTCTCCTGCAGTGTTGCGGCGCGTTGGGCGAAATCCAGAGCCTCGGTGCCGAGGCCGTTGTTGCCGCTGATGACCGACATTTGCTGCAGGGCGGACACGGCGATCCCGAGGTCAAGGTCGCCGGTCTCGCCGAGCTCTGACGCACGGGTCAGCAAGGGCATCGCTTCGTCATGTTCGCCGAGGCTTGCGTAGGCCTGACCAATGGCGAGCAACAGGCGCGCACGCGCCGCCGGTTGGT
>JAIXVL010000201.1 GCA_027483045.1 Lysobacteraceae bacterium | reverse complement strand
TCCAAGAACGCATCGGAGACGATGTACATCAAGAAAGGGGGCGTGAACCCGGGGGGGCGATCTTCCCCTGAGTCAGGCCCAGAGAAAACTTTGGGTGTTGGCCGCCCTGCGGATTACAAGGGAGCGATGGACGAGTCGATCGTGACCAGCAAGGCGCGGCCCACTGATGCTTTCACGCTGGATTTCGAGTCGCTGCGCGGATCTGCCAAAGGGTTGGGTCCGTTTTTGCCTTTTGTGATCTTCGCGTTCCGCTTGCGCGATATGCCGAGCGTTGATGATCCCGGACTTCTGCGGTCGCACACTGAAACTGCTCTTCGAAAGGCTGTGCAAGATTTGTCTCGACTCGGCTGGGATCCGGCGAGCATCGAACTTGCCAAGTACTTTGTTTGCTGCGCGGTCGATGAGGCTGCCCAGAGCACGCCGTGGGGAAGGCTCTGGGCGGCGCGCCCGCTGATCGCATCGCTGGCCCAGAACGCCGTCGGTGGAGAGCGATTTTTTGACCAGCTTGACACACTGCTCCGCCAGCCGTCGGCGTTCGATGTCCGTGTTCTGAAAGTCGCCTATGCGTGCCTACAGACCGGCTTTCGGGGGCAGTTTGGACTTCAGCGAGATCAAGCCGGTGACCATCATCTTGCGATGATCAAGCAAGCCGTCCTTGATGCGATTCGATCTTGCAGGACGGAGTCTCCCGAGGGGTTGTTCTCGCTCGCTTTGCCCTTGGAGCGCCCGCCCTTACAGAAAGCAACATACTTTTCGCTCGGGTTTCCTCTGGTTGCGTCCGCAGCACTGTTGGCTCTGGTGTTCGTCGCGATGCGTTTCTCGCTTGCTTCTGGGGCCGGCCCGATCATGGATGGCTTGAGCGATCTAGGGCGAATTGAGATCGCAACGCCGAAGCCGCCGGTTCAGACGATGGCAAGTGCTACGGACGAGGCACTTGTCGAGCGTGTTCGTTCTGCAGCCCAGCGTGGAAATTGGTCGGTCGAATCTACCCCGGGAAAGATCGTCATTGTTGTCTCGGGGGGGCAGTCTTTTTCTTCCGGGAGTGCCCGACTTGGCGCCCAGACAGCTGAGATTGTTGAGGATCTCGGGCGCGTACTCTCGTCCGCTGGTGGCGCGGCGTTGGTTCGAGGACATTCGGATTCCCAGCCTATACGCAGCTTTGATTTTCAGAGCAATGCCGAGCTTTCTAGAGCGCGTGCGGCAGCAGTAAGCGAAGCCTTCTCGCGGGGTTACGGGCGGGCTCCGCCAATAGAGGGCCTTGCGGATCGAATGGTCTTGTGCACTGAGAACTCTCCTGATTGCCACAGACGAAATCGCCGTGTGGAGATCGAGTACAGCTACGGTGGGGGCATCAATGACAATTGATTCGATTGTCCAAGGCATTCGGAGATATGGATCTTTCTGGGTCTGTCTTGCGCTTCTGGCGCTTGTTTGGACAATTGGCCCTTATTTGAGGATCGGAGAGACCTCTCCATTCGAGTCTCCAGTCAGTCGGTGGCTCGCCAGCCTAATCATTCTGCTTAGTCTTGCGGTTTATCTGTTGGCGCGTGACTTCATCCAAAAGCGCAATGAAAAGCGCATGACTTCGGCATTACTGGAAGCAGGCGGGGCCAGTACGCCAGAGGAAGTTCGTAGGAAGTTTCGCGCGGTGCTGGAAGGGGCGGGGCGAGTCAAGGTCGATTCGAAGCCTCTGCGACTACAGGCTCTGCCTTGGTATCTCGTGATTGGCCCGCCGGGTTCTGGGAAGACGAGCGCCATTCGCGCCTCGGGCATGAGGTTTCCTGCTCGCGATCTGGTTGGCGCCGAGGCTGTTCGCGGTGTTGGTGGTACCCGGAATTGCTCTTGGTGGATCAGCACCGAAGCAGTAATGGTCGACACGGCAGGCCGATACACAACACAAACGAGTAACGACGGCTCGGACCGGCTTGAGTGGGAGGCCTTCCTTGCGGCACTTAAGGATAACAACCCTAAGCAGCCCATTAACGGGCTGATGGTTTTCATCGGCGCCGACACTCTTTGCAACTCCTCGGACCGAGAGTTTGAGTCGCAAGCATCCTCAATTGCCGAGCGCATTCGCGAAGCGATTACTGCATTTGGGGTGAGGATGCCAGTGTATGTAATGGTCGCAAAAATGGATCAACTGCCAGGATTTCTGGAGGCATTCGAGGATGTCGGCGAAGCGGAGCGACGCCAAGCTCTCGGGATCGGACTGGGATCGAGCGCCTTCGAGAGTGATCCAGCCGGTCTCGTTCAAAATCGACTGCACGAGTGGCTCAGGCAGATCGAACAGCGCATCGAGGACCGGTTGGCTCGCGAGCGCAATCGTGGGCGTGTAGACGCTCTACTTGGGCTCTCCGGTAGTGTCAACTCGGTTTCCAGTCGTTTGGCCAGACTGGCCGAGAGAATAGTCAATTCCAACGACGGGCACCGGTTGGTTGATCTTCGCGGAGTCTATTTCTGCAGCGCCCTACAAACCGGTGAGTTCATTGATCGCATTGCTTCCGCATTGGGGGCAAGCTTTGCCAAGGGTAGCGGTTCGGAAGATTTCTCATCGCCGGTAGGGAGGCCTTACTTCTTAGAAGGCGTCTTCAGAAAGATTGCATTCCCGGAAAGAACGCTGGCTGGGACAAATTCTGCCGCGCTGCGGCGCTCGAACATGTGGGTTATTTCTGGAACTGTTGGAATCGCGCTGATCCTCGTCTCATTTCTGACACTGATGGGTCTCAGCTACTTCAACAACCGGGGGCTGATTTCAAGTGTGCGTGATGTCCTTGGCGATGCTTCGAGTGCCGAAGAGGGGCGGTTGGATGGGGCGATCGATGCAATGCGGAGAATTGGCGCTGTGCGTGCGATCACGTCACCACTCGATGGTGATCGTCCAATCGCATACGGTGCAGGTCTAGCGCAGGCCCCTTCGCTGGAAGGCACGGCAACGGACGCTCTTCGTGCTGTTTCCAGACAAAGCATCGGGCCGCTTGTTGTTCGGTTGACTGAGCAGTCATTGGTTGACCCGTCTATGCCGGCCGCAGTCCGATTCGAGTTGCTAAAGACCTACTTGATGCTGGGTGGGAAGTCACCTGCTCCTGTTGATCCCGAGCTCGTTGGAGCGACCACGACGCTACTCCTCGGTCGAATGCCAGATGTGGGTCCCGTTGATGCAAAGGATGCAGGCGATCAACTGGCGGCTGCGGTAGCGCTGGGGATGGAGCCACTCGCTATCGTCGATTTGGTGGTAGAGCGAGCTCGAAGTGACCTTGGAAGGGACGAAGTGAGGTTGGCTGGAGAGCTAGTGGCGGATCGTGTGCTCGCAAAGATGGTTCGTGCAGGTGCGATCCCGTCGTTTTCTCTCTCCGAGGCCTTGGGCCCGAATGCCTCGGCCGTTTTCGAGTTTGACCGCTCGCTGGAGGTGCCCGGCATCTTCACGGCAGACGGGGCCAGATTCTTCGACTTGAACGTTGAAGCAGCTGCACGTGAGTTCGAGTCAGAAGTCTGGGTGTTGGGCCCGACTGAGCAAGCCATTCCCTATTCGGCCATCCAGAACGCCGCAGTCCAGACCTATGTCGCGCGGTACACAGAATCTTGGGATCGGCTTCTGGGCAATCCGCGGGTGACGGCAACGGGAGGAGCGGGCCTCGGCAGTTTCGCCAAATCCATTTCCGGTTCCGGCTCGCCAATTGTCCGACTGCTCAAGGCGGCAGTCCCTCACATGAGTATTGAGGCGGTGGCGTTGGCGGAACAGTCGGGCAGCCCAGAAGACGCGGCAGCAGCGGAAGGCGTCCAGTCTGCAGCGGCAGAGCGATTGATGCAGATGGGCGCAGGACCTGTCGCTCCCTCAGTGGTGCCAGCAGCAAAGGAGACGGCGATCAAAGGGATACGCGAGCATTATCGAGATCTCATCGGCATGATGGATGGCACTTTTCAGCCCTCCTTGTCTACCCTTCTTGGAACCTTGGGGCAGATCGCTTCTGAGATTGAAGGCTCCGAGGATGCAGAGCTCCTCATCGCCCTGACGGGGGATCCTTCTGCGCACACCATTGGCGCGTTGCAATCGATCAGGGAAATGCAGCGATTGGTGGGGCAGTTCCCCGAGCCGATCCAGTCCTGGCTCGCCGTGGCTGTTCGTGGAGCAAGATCCTCCGTCGGCGCTGATGCCGTTGCTGCTGGGGCGACGGCGGCTCGCAGACTTGCAGGAGCCTGCCCTCTGGAGACCCTGCAGCGCTACCCGATCAGTCCTGCTGCAGGTTCGGAGGCTTCGCCGGGAGAGATGGCTGCTGCCATTGGGTCAAGTGGATTCTTTCGTACTTTTTTTGATGAGCATCTGGCCCCAGTCGTGGATCGATCATCGCGGCCTTGGCGCTTCAGCAATGGGCGGTCTTTCTTCAAGGGCGTTCGTGCAAGTGATCTTGAGTACTTCCGCAATGCGAATGACGCGGCATCTCGTTTGTCTCTCGATTCCGGGGGGGTGAGGTTTCGCTTCCCGGTCAATGTGGTCGAAGTTGTAGGTGCGGGCGATGTTGCATTCCGGCTCGGAGGCAAAAGCATCAGTTGGTCGGACGGCTCTTCCGACGAGTCCTTCGAATGGTCACCAGAGGACGAGGCAGCGATGGAGGTGGTTTTCTCCTCGGAGAATGGCGCGCAGTACTCGGTAGTTGTTGATGGGATGTGGTCGTTGTTCAGGGCCATCGATCAATATGGGCGTGTCGTCGGGGGGGATCGTATCGACCTGCTTATTCCGAATGCGGACAGTTCGGCCAGAATTCAGATCACGTCATCAAGGCTCGCACGGCTGTTTAGCGACCAGTCCTGGCGAAACATCCGCTGTCCGGAGCAATGACTTTGGCTGCCGTTCTTTTCGGCAAGCTTCCGATGGCCGGTGACTACCTCAGGGTCGGTAGCGATCATCAACTTCTTGATTGCCTCGATGCGTGGCTGACGAGGGCGTGGTTCGCTTTTGCCTCGGGCACGGACGATTGGGAGGAGGCATTTCGGGTCGCCCCACTCTGGAGGTTCTCTGCACCAGTGTTGGGTTCCGATTCTCTCTGCGTCGGGGTGCTATCTCCTAGCCTCGATTCGGTCGGCCGGCTCTTCCCGGTCGTCGTTTGCAGGAGAGTGCATTGCGACAGTGTCTTGGATGCTTTGGCAAACTCTGCTGATTGGCTCGATTGCGTGGAGAACTCTATCCTCCATTGGCTTTCGCTTGGCGGAACGGATTTCGAGGTTAGAGATTTGCTGTCCGGGCTTGGGGATGTCTCTCTGGAAGACCCTTCGACTGGACCAGTTCTCCAGTTCGGCTTGGCGGGTCTGCAGAAGGTTGCCGTCTTGCACTCAGATTCGGGTTGGGTATCGGGTATTCCTTCGCGCCCCGGAACCCTAGGATCCAATTGGTCCGTTTGGCAGGCGTCTGATCAGGATGGGCGATCCGAAAGGTTGCTTTGGGTTGGTGGCTTGCCGGGGCCATCCGCGTTGAACCATCTCTTGGCAGGAGGGCCACTCGACGTTGCAGCTTCCCCCGGCGCGCAGCGGTACGCCGCGGGCAGTTACCGCCTTGACGCCCTCAAGGAAGTACCGCTGCTTTCCGAGCCCGCCAGCCTCACGCCCGTAGGCAGTGAGCCTTGGATTTTCCGCGGTCCAAGAGGTGTTGCTGTCGTCTTGGGCGGAGCTGACCAGTCCGGCGAGCCGCAGGCTGCGGTCACAACGTTGCTTGATGACCTCTTGAGCCTCTCCGCCCCAGACGCTGTCTCTTTCGCCGTCGCCTCCGGGCGGTTCCGAAATCTCGTTGAGTCGATGGTTGTTTTTGGGGAGTGCGATCAAGGATGGGCTGTTGTCATTTTGGGAGACCGCTTCTCAACTTGCCGGGATGCGCTCTGGGGCAGCGAGCGTCCCGAGCTGCTCTCCACGCGTGCCCTCGGCGCCAGTCATGCGGTCGTTCTTCTGCCCGATTTGGGGACGGGCATGCATGTTGTTGAGCACCGCTCCCCCCAAGGGGAAGCCTCGGTATGGGGGCGTGTATTGCGCTCATCCAAGTCTTCTGCCGGGCTCCGCTCCATTGTCTTGATTTCGCCGGCCTGATAGGTCTGCCCTTGGCGCAAAACAGTCGGTTTATCGCTGCGTGAAGCCAGACTGTTCTGGATGCTGGTGCGTTATGCTTTTCTGCCTGAAGACGAACGGCCCTTAGTGAAGGACGCTCCGATCATCCCTGACCATCGGATCATCCGCGAGCTACCTCGCGGTGGGATGTCGCGCGTCTTCTTGGCCATTCAGGCAGGGTTTGATCGCGAGGTTGCCGTCAAGGTGATGTCACGATCACTTGACGACATCGAAAAGATGGAGCGTCGTTTCCTCCACGAGGCTCGCACGGTTGCTCGCTTGGTACATCGGAACATCGTTTCCGTTTACCACGTTCGAAAGACGGCCGACGCGACCTACATGACGATGGAGTACCTACCGGGCGGCTCGCTGAAGACGCGCCTTAACGGAGGAGTTCATCTCGCCGAGGTGTTGAGCATCGTCACGCAGATGGCAGGTGCCCTGCAGTTTGCTCACGACAATGGAGTCATCCATCGAGACGTCAAGCCTGACAATATTCTGTTCCGCGGTGATGGAACGCCTGTTCTGACTGACTTTGGAATCGCTCGTCAGGATGACAGTGATGCAAGAATGACTCAGGCGGGCTTTCAGGTTGGCACGCCCAGCTACATGAGTCCGGAACAAATCGACACAGAGCAGGTCGGTGTCAAGGATATCGACGGCCGATCGGATCTCTACAGCCTGGGTGTCGTCCTTTACGAGATGCTGATGAGCCGCGTCCCGTTCGGCGGGGATACACCGATGGCGGTGATGATCAAGCACTTGACCGAACAGCCAGCTCCTTTGGCTCGTGCCGTCGCGGATTTCCAGCCAATTCTTGACCGGATGCTGGCAAAGAAACCTGCAGCGCGCTTCGAATCTTGCGAGGAATTTGTTTCTTCGCTGAAGGAGCTCGTCGAAGATGTTCCTTCTTTGTGGTCCCGAGTTCAGACGGTTCCCGATCGTCGGATCTTGGAGAATCTGAGGCAATTGGGCTTTGTGGGTGACTCGGGCGCCACAGATGGGCGGCGTGCTGACTCGGCATTCGATAAGACGGGGCGGACGGACCAGCCGACTCGCGCGGTTGATCGGGTAGGGACTTCCGGCGCGAGGCGCTTCCGAGACGGAGAGGTATCTTCGGCACAGATATCTGCGCTTCTGGCCAGCCCCGGCTTCAGCGTTGAAGATGCAGAGGTCGCCGCGGAGCACGTTCAGGCACATCTCACGAGTGGCACTGGGTTCGAACTCAAGTTCCAGCTTCTGGGCAAGCTAGCGGCGATCGTGAGCCAAGCCGACGATCTTGATCGTACTGGCGAGGCACGGAAGGTGATCGACGCTGTGGTCGCGAGGATTCCGACGCTCCCAGAGCTGATGGAGCTTGGTGAGAACCTGCAACGCCGCGAAGCGGCATTGACCGAGGTGAAGGCGCGCCGAGAACGATCCGATAGAGCCTTTGCTCGTGCGCATGAGGCGCTTCGCGCAAAGCGATTGCTGCCTCCTGAGCCAGAGAATGCGCTGGAGCTTCTGCAACAAGCGCTCACTGAAGATCCTTCACGGGAGGATGCTCGGAGGCTTCTGGAACAGCTGCCGGGTGCGATTCATGCCTTGGCATCAGCGTTGGCGGCCCAGCAGGAGTTCGATGAGGCGGTTCGCATTGTCCACAGTGCAGCCGAGGCATTCCCCAGTGATGGAGCGTTGGCCGAGCTTCGAGATCACATTGCGCGCGAGAAAAGGCGGGATGCCGAGCGCCGTGAGCGTGAGCGCGCGCTTCAACGTCTTGCCGAAGAGTTCCTCAAGGCACCGTTGGCCTCTGCGCCGCTTGCGATCGAATGCTTGCTAGAGCTAGGAGATGAAGGGCTTCGCCATCCCGCAGCAACACTTCTCTTGTCAGAAGTGAACTACTGGTTGATGGGCGTCGCCCGCGCGGGCAGCGGCGATGAGGTGGAGGACGCGTTTTCGGTCCTTCAGGGCAAGGCAGATGACCTGAAGTCGAATGCAGCCATGGCGCCCGCATGGTGCTCCCTGGAGGCTCGGCGCTCCCAATTGGTTGCCGAAAGAGAGCGCCGAGAGTCGGTTGATCGCGGGTTGGCGCAGATTCGCACTCTTGTTGCTGATGGACAACTCCTCGCAAGTGGCGGAGAAACGCTTTGGGAGTCGATGAGGCGCTTGACGGGTCTTGGAGCCTCCGGCCAACTGTTGGAGATTTTCCAAGGCGATGTGCTTGATTCGGCTGTCCGAAATGCGTTGGCCAAGCAGCATGTTGACGATGTTGCCTTGGAACGTTGGGTAGGCACTTTCTCGGCGCTGCTTCCTGACGAGGCGATCTCGGGCCAGCTTTCGGCGATGGTGGTTCTTGCGCGGCGTGATCGCGAGAACGCCGAACGTATTGACCGACTCTCATCGCGAGTCAGTGAAGCGGATCTGCCGGTGGAGGCGCTTCGTCAGCTGCTTGATGAGGTGGTCTCAATCGATGCGTCTCCCTCGTTGAAACCGGCGCACCTTGAACTCGCACAAGCCGCCGTCGGGCGTCTCGGGCAGCGCCTTACGGGTGCTTCCTCCCGTGCGGAGGTGGAGGCCCTGGTTCCCCTTAAGGCCGTTGTCGAGCTGCTGGCCGAAAGGTTGGACCCTTCGCTCAACCTTGCTGAGCGTGCGTTTGACCAAGCATTCCACCGTGTGAGCGTTGTTGAAGTCGAGGCACGCCTTCGTTCTTCAATCGCCGGATTCGAAGCGGAGCCATCGCCAGCGGCCTTCGTCACGATGCGCGATGCCACGTCGGGCAGCGGTGTTCTGCCCGAGTGGTTCGAAGATGCATGGGCTCGAGGCAAGTTCATTGCGGAATCGCGTGCCCTATCGGCGACCAAGGCGCGCGATTGGGCGCAAGCTCAGGCTTGGGAGCGTGCCTTGGAGGGTGTGCTGCCGCGCCATCGCCTTCTAAAGATGGTCGGGGAGCGCGAAGCGGCCATGGCGTCGGCGGCCGCGGCGGATGCGCAGGCCCGTCAGGATGTCGAGGCGTTCGGTGCACAGCTGCGCATGGACGGCTTCGATGTGGCAGGCCTTGTGCATGCGCTGTCTTCACTTCGGGAAATCCAAGCGCGTCACGGTGCTGGTCTCGCCCGGCCATGTGCCGAGGAGCTTGCGCAACGCGCTTCGGCGATGGTGATCCAGCCATCGGATGTGGCCGCGTTCCAAGCCTTTGCGGAGGATTGGGCCTCGGCGCCTCCGTGTGGTGTGTCTGATCGAGGGCTTCGCCAGTTGCTGCGCGCCAATGACGCCGCCTCCGGGCGAAGCGAGCCGGAGCGGTTGGGCGGAGCGGGCGGCGCCTCGCTCATGGAGACAGTGGAGTTCCACGCGCTTCGCGAAAGTTCCGAGGGCTCTGGTGTGGCACCGGACGCTGTCGATGGCGCGAGTGAAACGCTGGCCATCGGCCCGACTGTGTCGAATGCTGCTCCAACCCAGGCAGTGCCTTCGCTGCGGTTCGAGGAGACGGTGGCGATCGACTCCGCCGCACTTCGGCCCGAGCCGGCCATTGCCGCGACGGACAATGCGGTAGCCGCTGACGCGCCCGCTCCCGTGGCATCCAAGGCCAGCCCGCCGGCGGTGCCTATCAGCGCTCCGGCCGTCTCGCCCAACGCCAGCAAGAAGTCGGCCGTCCCGGCCGTCGCCATCGCGGCGGCTGTGGCCTTGGTGGTGGGCTTGCTGTGGTGGTCGATGGCGCCGACGTCCGACCCTGTGGAGAAGCCTTCCTCCGAACCGGTCACATCGCTTGATCCCCCCTCGCCTGTTGTTGCCCCCCCAGATCGCCCGGAAGCTGAGGTTCCACGGGACGACGACGGACTGGCGCGACTTCGCGCGGCGCCCCCTCCGGCCGCGGTCACCGGGGTGCTGGTGGTCGACGCTCGCCCCTGGGGAGAAGTGGTCGAGGTGCGTGGTCCCGATGGCACGCCCTTGGCCCTTCCCGTGGATCGATCCACTCCGCTGCGTCTGGCCGTGCCCCTTGGTACCTATCGCATCCGAATCCGGCATCCAGACGCTCCGACCGCGGCGGTGGTGAATGCGGAGGTGACGGCCAACGGTATCGCGACCGCGCAGGCTCGATTCGAGGTGATCAATGTGGATCGTCTGCTGGAGGAGGGCGGGCGATGAGTTCAATCCGACCCCTTTCGCGAATCAGACTCCTGACGCTCGCCCTGTTATTGGTAATGGCGCCGCCCGCGCTGGCCGACTGGCGCCGGGACTACCTCGACGGGGTCGAAGCTCACGAACAAGGCAACGCGGCCGAGGTGAGGAGGTTGATGACGTCGGCCTTGGATGGGCGGGTAGAGCCCAGTCCCAGTCTGGCCTTAGTCGGTGTGCGTCGCCGGCCCTATGTGCCCCAGTTGTATTTGGGTCTGGCGGAGGCAGCCGGCGGCAACTGCGCGGCCGCACGCAACTGGCTGCAAGACAGCCAGCTCGTCGGGGTGCTGGGCGCACTCCCGGAGGAAGCGGCGCGCCGCAATGCCGCCTTGGACCGATGCACGGCCGCTGATGCGGCCATCGCTGCTCGAACAACGCCGGCTCCGGAGCCCACGCCGGCCCCCGTGCCGACACCTGCGCCCAGCACCCCGGATGCTCCCGTTGCCCAAGGTGCC
>JAIXVL010000211.1 GCA_027483045.1 Lysobacteraceae bacterium | reverse complement strand
GGAATTTTTTCCGCCAAGATTTTGCGCCAAGCAGCGTAGCCACCGACCTTCAGGTAGTTCTCGTACGACCACGGCGTGTCGAAATGCAGCGTCGTGTAAACGACCTGATGCTCCTGGGGAGCAGGACCGACGGGACCGTGCGAACCGTGATGCGCCATGGCTTGCCTCACTTCAATCCGTCGAGAATCGCGTCGACCGAAGCCGGCGTGAGTTTCTCGTGGTAATGCCCATTGACCACCATCATCGGCGCACCGGCGCAGGCCGCGAGGCATTCCTCTTCGACCTTGAGCCAAATGCGGCCGTCCTTGGTGGACTGCCCGTTCTTGATGCCCAGCTTCTTCTCACAATGACGGACGATGTCTTCGCCACCATTGAGCCAGCAGCTGATGTTCGTGCACACCGCCACCATGTTCCGGCCAACGGGTTCGAGCGCGAACATCGAATAGAACGTCGCGACCTCATACGCCCACACCGGCGGAATGCCGATGTACTTGGCGACTGCCGCAATCAGCTCATCGGTCAGGAAGCCTTGGTTCTGCTCTTGTGCTGCGATCAATCCCTGGATCACAGCCGAGCGGCGGCGATCTGCGGGGAAGCGAGCCAACCACTCCTCCAGTCGCGCTCGCGTAGCCTCACTCAGCGCGACATTCGGGTCGACGTGCTGGCAGGCCTCGAAGTTTCCCGTGGCTTTCATCGGTCGATTTCTCCAAACACAACGTCGTAGGTGCCGATCATGGCAACGACGTCCGAAAGCATGTGGCCCTTCACGATCGCGTCCATCGACGACAGGTGCGCGAAGCCGGGTGCACGCAATTTCAAGCGGAACGGCTTGTTGGCGCCATCAGAGACGATGTACGCGGCGAATTCACCCTTGGGCGCTTCGACTGCGGCATACACCTCTCCTGCTGGCACCGAGTAGCCCTCGGTAAACAACTTGAAGTGGTGGATCAGAGCTTCCATGTCGCCCTTCATTTCTTCGCGGGCGGGCGGCGCCACTTTGAAGTTGTCCACCATCACCGGACCCGGATTTGCGCGCAGCCACGCGACGGCCTGCTTCATGATGCGGGCCGACTGGCGCATTTCTTCAACACGCACCAAGTAGCGGTCGTAGCAGTCGCCGTGGGTGCCCACCGGGATGTCGAAATCGACATCGGCGTACGACGCATAGGGCTGCTTCTTGCGCAGATCCCACGCGATGCCCGAGCCACGAAGCATGGGACCTGTCATGCCCCAAGCCAGTGCCTGCTCCGGAGTGACCACGCCAATACCAACGGTGCGCTGCTTCCAGATGCGGTTGTCGGTGAGGAGCGTCTCGTACTCGTCGACGCGCTTCGGGAAGTCGTCAGCGAAGGCATCAAGGAAATCGAGCATCGATCCCTCGCGCCACTCGTTGATGCGCGCCAGCTCCTTGCCCTTGCGCCACGGCGATTCGGCGTACTTCGGCATGGTGTCCGGAAGATCACGATACACACCACCGGGGCGGTAGTACGCGGCGTGCATGCGCGCACCCGACACCGCCTCGTAGCAGTCCATCAACTCTTCGCGTTCGCGAAACGCGTAAAGGAACATGGCCATGGCGCCGAGATCGAGGCCATTGGTGCCTACCCACATCAGGTGATTCAGGATGCGGGTGATTTCATCGAACAGCGTTCGAATCATCTTGGCGCGCGGCGTGGCTTCAATGCCCACCAAGCGCTCAATCGCCATCACATAGGCGTGCTCGTTACACATCATCGAGACGTAGTCGAGACGATCCATGTAACCGATCGACTGATTGAACGGTTTCGACTCAGCGAGCTTCTCTGTGCCGCGATGCAAAAGCCCGATGTGTGGATCGGCGCGACGCACCGTCTCACCATCCATTTCCAGAACAAGGCGCAAAACGCCGTGAGCCGCAGGATGCTGCGGCCCGAAGTTCATGGTGTAGTTGCGAATTTCTTGGCTCATGCGCTTATGCCTTCTTCGCCGCCTGCTCGGAAGCAGACTGGTGCCAACGCGAATCCTCGCGAACAACGCGCGGCACGCCGACGCGGGGCTCAATCGACACGGGCTCGTACACCACGCGCTTCTTCTCGGCGTCGTAGCGCACTTCAACGTTACCGATCAGCGGGAAATCTTTGCGGAACGGATGACCCACGAAGCCATAATCGGTGAGGATGCGGCGCAGATCTGGGTGACCCTCAAAAACAATGCCGAACAGATCGAAAGCTTCGCGCTCGAACCAGTCCAAGCCAGGCCATACATCGACAAGCGAAGGCACGACCGGCAGGGCGTTGTCGTGCGCGAAGGTGCGCAAGCGGATGCGCTGATTATTGCGAATCGAAAGAAGGTGCACGGACACCGCGAAGCGGCGGTCAGGGCCCAAACCCTGGGGACGATTTTCCCAACGGAAGCGACCTGGGCCTTCGCCCTCGACACCGCGCGAGAAACCCTCGGAACTCACATCGGTGGTGTCCCACTCCGCTTGCCCATAGCCAAGGAAATCAAGACCGGCCAAGTCGACCGCCATCTCGAATGCGAAGTCGGCCTCGTCGCGCAAGGCACGAGCGACATCGATGTAGCAAGCGGGCGCCACTTCAAGCGTGGTTTCATCGCGGGATTCCACGATGGCCAAGGCGCGATCGCCAAAGCGGGCGCGGAGACGTTCTGCAAGACGCGGCTTCGGTTCGGGCATTTTGGACTCAGCGCGCAATGGTGTTGGTGCGGCGAATTTTCTTCATCAACTGCAGGATCCCGTAGACCAACGCTTCCGCGGTCGGGGGGCAACCCGGCACATACACATCCACCGGGACAACGCGGTCGCAGCCACGAACCACCGAATAGCTGTAGTGGTAGTAACCACCGCCGTTCGCGCAGCTACCCATCGAAATGACCCACTTTGGCTCCGGCATTTGGTCGTAGACCTTGCGAAGCGCAGGGGCCATTTTGTTGACCAAAGTCCCGGCCACGATCATCACGTCGGACTGCCGCGGAGAAGGACGAAACACCACGCCATAACGGTCGAGGTCGAGTCGCGAAGCGCCGGCGTGCATCATCTCAACGGCACAGCAAGCCAAGCCGAAAGTCATCGGCCAAAGAGACCCAGTGCGAGCCCAGTTGACCAAGGTGTCGACGGATGTGGTGACAAAGCCGTGCTCAAGCAGCGGGTTGTCGCCTTCGGGCCGCAGCAGATCGTCGACACGCCCCAGAGGTTCGGGGTTGTGCATGACGCGCGATACGGTCTGGATCACTCCCATTCGAGCGCTCCCTTCTTCCATTCGTAGATAAAGGCGAACACTAGGATGCCGAGAAAGACCGCCATGGCCCAAAGCGCCGGCTCACCAATGTCACGGAAGACCACCGCCCACGGAAACACGAAGGCGATTTCAAGGTCGAAAACGATGAAGAGGATGGCTACCAAGTAGTAGCGAACATCGAAAGGCATTCGCGCGTCTTCAAAAGCCTCGAAGCCGCATTCGTACGGCGAGAGCTTTTCAGAGTCGGGGCGTTTGGGGCCGAGTAGCCAACCGCCAACAAGAAGAACCAAACCGAGGCCGGTGGACACGATCAAGAACAACAAGATCGGCAGGTACTCGCCCAGCATGCAGGCCCTCTGCTTGCGCCCTTAGGCGCGTTTCGACCACACCCCGGGATGGAGCGCGGACAGTGACATATCGATTGTGGTGCCCAAAGGGGGACTCGAACCCCCACGACTTACGTCGCTACCACCTCAAGGTAGTGCGTCTACCAATTCCGCCATCTGGGCTTAAAACTTGCTCCGAGTGACTCGCGGAGCGACGAGATTGTATCAGGCCATCAAGCGCCTGAACCGGCCGGCGGAGGATTTTCTGCGGCCGGCTGACTCACGGGTGGCGCACCCTCCGCTGCAGGCGGAACAGGCTCGGCCGGAGCAACCGCGGGAACTGTTGTCTCGGCAGGAGCCGGGGCAGTTTCAACCGACGGGACTTCCGCCGCACCGGCCATCACACCCACGTCGTCGGACTGCGCCGGAAGCAGGCGGCCGCCATGACGGCTCGCGTACCAAGCCATACCAAGGCTCATCGCGAAAAACACCACGGCCAGCCACTTGGTCGACTTGGACAGGAAGTTCGCAGAGCCCGACGCACCAAACACCGTTGCCGAGGCACCGCCGCCGAAGCCGCTACCTGCCTGGGCGCCAGCGCCTCGCTGCATCAGGATCAGGACGATCATCGCGATAGCGACGAGGACATAAACAACAGTGGCGAGAACAATCAGATTCATGGCTACTTTCTTACCGCGCCGCCGCGTTGACGATGGCGCTAAATTCTTGGGCGACGAGTGAAGCCCCGCCGATGAGACCACCGTCGACATCGGGTTGCGCAAACAACTCGACGGCATTGGAGGCCTTGACGCTACCGCCGTAAAGGATGGGTAGCGAGTCGGCAATCATAACATCGTGGGCGCGGAGTTCGCTACGCAGGAAAGCATGAACTTCCTGCGCCTGCTCCGGGCTGGCTGTGCGCCCAGTGCCAATGGCCCAGACCGGCTCGTACGCCAAAACGGCGCCGCGCAGGCACTCAATGCCGCCACGCTTCAAGACCGCCGAAAGCTGCCCACCCAAGGCCCATTCGGTCTGGCCCGCCTCGCGCTGATGCAGGCTTTCGCCCACACACAGAATGGGCACAAGACCGGCTCGGCGGGCGGCCAACAGCTTCTCGGCCACCAGATCGCTGGACTCTTCGTGGTACTCGCGGCGCTCCGAGTGACCGACAAGCACATGCGTGGCACCCACGTCGCGCAGCATCGCGCCGGACACTTCGCCGGTGTAGGCGCCGGACTCGTGCAGGTCAAGGTTCTGCGCACCAAAAGCCATTGACGGGCCCGAAAACGAGGCAGCCAAGCTTGCGAGATAGGGAACGGGCGGCAGAACGATGCGCGTCACGCCCGTAGGCACCACGGAGGCGCAAACCGCCTCAAGCAGGGCCCGGGAAGAAGCCGTTGTGCCGTTGAGCTTCCAGTTTCCAGCGACGATGCGTGCACGCATGGCTTGCTCCTGCAGTCGAGGCGCGGAAGGATAGCAGGCTCTTGCATCGACTCAGAGACCCACCCATGACACCTGCTCCTGTCCGCGGCTCCGGCTACGCCTTGATTACTGGAGCATCGAGCGGCATCGGGGCAGCACTAGCCCGCGAATACGCCGCCCGAGGCAAGCCCACGATTCTGGTCGCGCGCCGCCTTGATCGCATTGAGGCATTGGCCGCGGAACTTTCCTCCCGCGCGCCGAGCGTCGCCATTCGCGCCGATCTGTCTGATCCGGCGGCCCCTCAGCGCCTGTTCGACGAACTGAGCCAGCGCGGCTTGCATGTCGACACCTTGGTGAACAACGCCGGCTATGGCGTCCCAGGCCGCTATTTGTCGTCGGATTGGCGCACGCACGCTGATTTCCTGCAGGTCATGCAAACCGCCGTGGCCGAGTTGGTGTGGCGTTTCCTTCCCGCGATGGAGAAAGCCGGTTACGGCCGAATTCTCAACATTGCCTCACTAGCCGGCCTAGCGCCTTCGTCCGCGGGGCATACGCTTTACGGCGCCAACAAGGCCTGGCTGATTCGGTTCTCGGAAGCACTCGCGTTGGAGATGGCACCCAAAGGCGTGAATGTCACCGCGCTCTGCCCCGGGTTTACCTACAGCGAGTTCCACGACGTGAATGGCATGCGCGGAAAGGTGTCGCAGTTGCCCAAGTTCCTGTGGCTCAACAGTGAACAGGTGGCGCGTATCGGCGTGGACGCAGTGGAAGCAGGCCAAATGCGCGTAGTCACCGGCAGCGCCAACAAGGTGATTGCGGCGCTGTCGAAGTACTTGCCTGATGGCCTGGCCCGCGCATTGGTTGCGGGCCGCAGCAAAGACTTCCGCG